>NZ_JBHUZM010000072.1:0-38311 GCF_042667665.1 Streptomyces sp. NPDC057307
GCCCGATGGAGCCCGCCCGGCGGTCGCGGACATCGGCGCGGGCAGATCGGCGCGGACAGATCGAGCACCCGGGAGCGCCGGGGGCCGACCCGCGCGCCCCGCCGCTACGCGTCCTCGCCCGAGCGCAGCAGCTCGTCCTCGGAGGTCCCGCGCCGCCAGTAGCCGGTGAACTTCACCGCCTTGCGGTCGATGCCGCGCTCGCCGACGAGGTGTCTGCGTACGGCCTTGACGGTCGCCGACTCGCCCGCGATCCAGGCGTACGGCGTGCCGTCCGGCAGGTCGTCGGCCGCGCGGATCGAGTCCTCGGTGGTGGGCGCGGACTCGTCCTGTACGAGCCAAGCGACGTGCGCGTCGGCCTTGGTGGGGAGTTCCCACCGGTCGGCGGTGTGGTGGAGCGAGATCCAGACCCGGGCGGGCATGCCGGGCGGCAGGGACTCCAGGATGCCGGCGACCGCCGGAAGCGCGGACTCGTCGCCGGTCAGCAGGATCCAGTCGGTGCCGTCCGGCGGGCGGAAGTCGTAGCCCGCGTTCTCGTCGTGGATCGGGGCGAGAATCCCGACCTCGGCGCCGGGCCCGGCGTTCAGCGCCCACCGGGTGGCCGGTCCCTCCTCGGATCCCGGCGGCAGCTCGTGCACGGCGAAGTCGACGTCCAACTCCTGCGGATGGCGGCGCAGTTCGCGCACCGTGTACGTCCGCATGACGCCCCGTACGGCGGGGTCGAGGGCGCGCCACGCGTCCCACCAGTGCCCGTCGTCCGGACCCGGCAGGACAGGGGCGTCCTGGCCGGGCCGGGGCAGGAACAGCTTCACGCGCTGGTCCCGGCCCGCCGTCGCCATGCGCGCGATGTCGTCGCCGCCGAAGGTGACGCGGACGAAGGAGGGGGTGGGGCGTGTCGTACGCAGCACGTGGAGGGTGAAGAACTGGAACGGCGCGTCGGTCATCAGGCCAGGCTCCTCGACTTCGTGATCGCTGCGGCGAGTTGTTCGAGCACCGGTGCGTAACCGGCGTAGCTGTAGCGCTCCTCCATGGACCAGGGGGTGATCTGGTCGGCCTTGACGGCGGGCAGCCGGTTCCAGGTGGGCCGCTTGGCGAGTTCGGTGGTGGGGAGGGCGGTCGAGCGGTTGTCGACCATGATCAGGTCGGCGTGGTATTTGTCGGCGTTCTCCCAGCTGAGGAATTCCCAGAAGCCGAACTCGTCGGACTTCTTGCCCTCGACGAACTCGATCCCGAGATCCTTGAAGTAGTTGAGGTCGCAGTACGAGTCGGGTACGGCGACGTACATCTGTTCGGCGTCACCCGTCATGGCGAGGACTTTGAGTCCGCCGTCCTTCTTCTTCGCGGCCGCCGCCTCGCGCAGTGTCTTCTCCGCCCTGTCGAAGCGGGCCTTGGCGTCGACGACCTTCTTCGCCGTCAGATCCGCGCCGAGGGACTCCGCCAACTCGGTGTAGCGCTTGAGGGGTTGGAGCAGGGTGACCCGGCCGCCCGTGATGCCGACGCTCGGTGCGAGGGCCTCGATCTTCTTCGCGCTCTCGGCCGGCACGTACCAGAGGTCCGGCGGTGGGAACATGTTGCTGATCAGCAGGTCGGGCTCCAGCGCCGCGTACTTCTCGATGTTGAACTCGCCCCACGCCTTGCCGAGGCTGGTCAGCTTCGTCAGGTCGAGTTCGCCCGCCTGGGGGTTGGGCTTGCCGGCGATGGGGTCGGTCGGGCCGAAGACGCCCGCGCACTCGACGCCGTAGTCGTGGAGCGCGGCGGCGGCGCTGATGAACGCGACTATCTTCTTGGGCGGTTGGTCGGTTCTCGCCGTCCTGCCGCGGTCGTCCTTGAAGCTCCAGGGGCCGTTGTTGGCGGAGCCCGCCGAAGCCGCTTTCGGCTTCTTGTCGTCCGAGCCGCAGGCGGTGAGGAGCGCGCCGATTCCCAGGGCGCCGGTGACGGACAGGAGCCGGCGCCGGGTGAGGGGGAGCCCGGCCGGAACCGGAGTGGGGCTGTTCATTACGGTGTTTCCCTCGTGACTTCCCTCTGGAGGATCATGTATGAGGGTAGGCTAACCTAACCCCCGTGTTGGTCGACAGTCCCCCCGAATCCGAACAGAGCGCGGAGCCCGTACCGCTCACCGTGACCCGGAAGCGCCGTACGCTGCGCGCCGCCGGGCTGCTGGTGTCCGTCGGTGTCCTGCTGCTTGTCTGCGCCGCCGGTATCGCCGTCGGCGCCAAGTCGATACCGCTCGGCGACGTGTGGCACGGCTTGTTCCACAACTCCGGCACCGGCAACGACGTGATCGTCGTCGACGTCCGGCTGCCCAGGACACTGCTCGGGCTGCTCGTCGGCGCGGCGCTCGGCCTCGCCGGCGCGGTGATGCAGGCGCTCACCCGTAACCCCCTCGCCGAACCGGGACTGTTGGGCGTCAACGCCGGCGCCGCCGCCGCGGTGGTCTCGGCCATCAGCTTCTTCGGCGTCACGTCCATCGGCGGCTATGTGTGGTTCGCGTTCGCCGGCGCGGCGGTCGTCTCCGTGGTCGTGTACGCGCTCGGCGGCAGCCGCGGCGCCACACCCGTACGGCTCGCCCTCGCCGGTACCGCTGCCACGGCGGCGCTCTTCGGCTACGTCAACGCCGTGCAGCTGCTGGACTCGGCGGCGCTCGACCGGCTGCGCTTCTGGACCGTGGGGTCCCTCGCGTCGGCCGACATGTCGACCGTCGGCAAGGTGTGGCCGTTCATCGCCGTCGGCATCGTGCTCGCGCTGCTGATCGCACGGCCGCTGAACGCGCTGGAGATGGGCGACGACACCGCCAGGTCGCTGGGCGCCAATCTGACCCGTACGCGCGTACTCGCCATGGTCTGCGTCACGCTGCTGTGCGGCGGTGCGACCGCGGCCTGCGGGCCGATCGTCTTCGTCGGGCTGATGGTGCCGCATCTCGTACGGGCCATCACCGGGCCGGACCTGCGGTGGATCCTGCCGTACGCCGCCGTGCTCTCGCCCGTCCTGCTGCTGGGCGCCGACGTGCTCGGTCGCGTCGTCGCGCGGCCGGCCGAGGTGCAGGTCGGCATCGTCACCGCGATCGTCGGCGGGCCCGTCTTCATCCAGCTCGTACGTCGCAAGAGGATGGCCCAGCTGTGAGCGAGGACCTGACCACGAAGGCCACCGACACCACCGACACCACCCACACCACCGGCACCTCTGCCACCGGCGGTGCCGGAAAGGGCGGGCGGAAGCGACCGGCGCGTGCGGTCCGTTCACCCGGTGGCCTCTCCCTCCGGTTCGACGTCCGCTCCGGCCTCGTCGTCCTGCTGCTCCTGGTCGCCGTGTGCGCGATGTCCGTGATCCTCATCGGACAGGGCGACTTCCCGATGGCGCCCGGCGATGTCGTCGCGACCCTGCTCGGAAACGGCACGGTGGCGCAGGAGTTCATCGTCCAGGACCTGCGGCTGCCGAGAATCCTGGTGGGCCTGCTCGTGGGCGCGGCCCTCGGCGTCGGCGGCGCGGTCTTCCAGTCCATCTCCCGCAATCCGCTGGGCAGTCCGGACGTCATCGGCTTCGGCCAGGGCGCGACCGTCGGCGCGCTGACCGCGATCGTCGTCCTCCAGGGCGGCTCGACCGCCGTCGCGGGCGGCGCCGTCGTCGGCGGCCTGCTGACCGGTGCGGGGATCTATCTCCTCGCCTGGAAACGCGGCGTGCACGGCTACCGGTTGGTCCTCATCGGCATCGGCGTCGCCGCCATGCTCACGGCGGTCAACCACTACCTGATCACCAAGGCCAGCCTCGTCGACGCGACACGCGCCGTGCTGTGGATGACGGGATCACTCGACGGCCGGGACTGGGCACAGGTCTGGCCGCTGCTCGCCGTCTGCGCCGTACTGATCCCGCTCGTGCTCGGGTACGGACGGCCGTTGCGCATGCTGGAGATGGGCGACGACGCGGCGTACGCGCTGGGAGTACGGGTCGAACGCACCCGGCTCGTCCTGATGGGTGCCGCCGTGCTGCTCGTCTCCGTGGCCACCGCCGCGGCCGGGCCCATCACCTTCGTCGCGCTCAGCGCGCCGCAGCTGGCGCGCCGGCTGACCCGCTCGCCGGGCCCCAACCTCGGCCCGGCCGCGGTGATGGGCGCGCTGCTGCTGCTGGTCGCCGACTGGACCGCGACGTCGGCGTTCGGCGACCGCCAACTGCCGGCCGGTGTCGTGACGGGGGTCCTCGGCGGCTGCTATCTGCTCTGGCTGCTGGTCACCGAGCGCAAGGCGGGGCGCATATGAGCCCCGAAGCCCCCGAAGCCCCCGGAGTCCCCAAAGCCCCCGGAGCCCCCGAAGCGCCAGTGCCGGTCCCCGTCCCTCTCCCCGCCTCTGTCCCGTCTTCCCACAATCCCGATTCCAGGAGTACGACCATGCAGCGACTCACGGCGGAGACGGTGACCCTCGGCTACGACCAGCGGGTCATCGCGCGCGATCTGTCGGTCGAGATCCCCGACAACTCGTTCACCGTGATCGTCGGCCCCAACGCCTGTGGGAAATCAACCCTGTTGCGGGCCCTGTCGCGGATGCTCAAGCCCTCCCGCGGCCGGGTCCTCCTCGACGGCACCGCGATCCACTCCATGCCCGCCAAGAAGGTCGCCCGGACGCTCGGACTGCTCCCGCAGTCGTCCACCGCCCCGGACGGCATCACGGTCGCCGACCTCGTCGCCCGGGGCCGCTATCCGCACCAGGCGCTGCTGCGCCAGTGGTCCCCGGACGACGAACGGATTGTCGAGGAGTCGATGGCGTCGACCGGTATCGGCGAGCTGGCCGATCGCTATGTCGACGAATTGTCGGGCGGCCAGCGGCAGCGGGTCTGGATCGCCATGGCGCTCGCCCAGCAGACCCCGCTGCTGCTCCTGGACGAGCCCACCACGTTCCTGGACATCCAGTACCAGATCGACGTCCTCGACCTCTGCGCCGATCTGCACGAGACCCAGGGCCGTACGCTCGTCGCCGTCCTGCACGACCTCAACCACGCCGCCCGCTACGCCACCCACCTCATCGCGATGCGCGAGGGCGAGATCTACGCCGAGGGGCCGCCGGCCGAGGTCGTGACCGCGGAGCTGGTCGAGCGTGTCTTCGGGCTGCGCTGCCAGGTCATCGACGACCCCGAGACGGGCACCCCGCTGGTCGTCCCGGCCGCGCGCAGGGCGCGGCACAGTGTGCCCGTGGGGCTGTCCAAGTGAGCCATGGGGCAGGCGGTGTCAGAGCAGCGAGCGCAGCCGCAGCAGATCGCGGAAGCCCGCCTCCAGTCTGACCCGCCCCGAGCCCCACGCCTTGGCGAAGTTCAGCTCGCCGTCCACCATGGCGACCAGGTCGTCGCCCGCCATCGCGAGCCTGATCTGCGCCTTCTCACGCGGCGGGCCGTCCTGGGTGTCCAGCACCTCGATCCGGCCGTCGTCGATCCGGCCGGTGAAGGTCGTGTCGAGGTCCGTGATGTGGCAGCTCAGCGAGCGGTCGAAACCGCTCGCCCCGCGGATCCCGTCGTCCGCCCGTGCCATGTTGTCCGAGAGCTTGTCGAGTGCGCTGCGGCACTCCTCCTTCGTCGCCATCGTGATCGACGGTACCGCAGGGCTTCGCGGTAGCGTCTGGGTATGAGCGACGAGACGGCGGGCCCGGCCGACCAGGAGCACGCCTCCCCTCCACCGGAGCCCCCAGCCGCTGTCCACGACCCCGCGGCCCCCGCGCCGCTCGGCATCGAGCGCGTCCCCACCGGCAGCCCTGAAGTGGACGAGAATCTGGCCAGACTGGGCGACGCCGACCACCTCCCGGCGGACGGCCACCTCGACGTGTACGAGGATGTGCACCGGGGCCTGCGCGACGCGCTGACCGCGCTCGACGTACGCCCCGCACCCGGCCAGGCCGCCCCGCGACCCGGCCCCTCGCCGTCGTACGACCTCAGGAGCTGAACCGAACGTGGCAGGAGTGGCACGCCAACGCCTCGACGCCGAGCTGGTACGCCGCAAACTCGCACGCTCACGCGAGCACGCGACCCAACTGATCGCCGCGGGACGGGTGACCGTCGGCGGCGCCACCGCGACCAAGCCGGCCACCCAGGTCGAGAAGAGCGCCGCCCTGGTCGTCGCCGAGGACGGTGGCGACCCCGGGTACGTCTCGCGCGGCGGCCACAAACTCGCGGGCGCCCTCGCCGCCTTCGTGCCCCAGGGCCTGCGGACCGAAGGGCGCAGGGCGCTGGACGCGGGCGCGTCGACCGGTGGCTTCACCGACGTACTGCTGCGGGCCGGGGTCCGGCAGGTCGTCGCGGTCGACGTCGGCTACGGGCAACTCGCCTGGTCCCTGCAGAGCGATGAACGCGTCACCGTCAAGGACCGTACGAACGTACGTGAGTTGACGCCGGAGATCATCGAAGGAGAGCCGGTGGACCTGATCGTGGGAGATCTGTCGTTCATTCCGCTGGGTCTGGTGCTGCCCGCGCTGGTGCGGTGCGCCGCGCCCGACGCGGACCTGGTGCTCATGGTCAAACCGCAGTTCGAGGTCGGCAAGGAACGCCTCGGCAGCGGTGGCGTCGTGCGCAGCCCGGAGCTGCGGGCCGAGGCCGTACGGACAGTGGCGCGCAAGGCGGCGGAACTCGGCCTCGGGACCCGCGGTGTCACCGCGAGCCCGCTGCCCGGACCCGCCGGGAACGTCGAATACTTCCTGTGGCTCACCGCCGGGGCGCCCGATGTCGACCCGGCCGATGTCGACCGTGCTGTGGCGGAGGGACCCCGTTGACGACGAACGCAGAACAGAGCGCGGAGACCGGTGCGGAGCCGCGTGTGGAGCCGGGGGCGGAGTTCGGTGCGGTGCCCGGTGCGGAGCGCCGCACGGTCTTCCTGCTGGCCCACACCGGCAGACCCGCCGCGATCCGCAGCGCCGAACTGGTGGTGCAGGGACTGCTGCGCCACGGCCTCGGTGTCCGTGTGCTGGCCACCGAAGCGGCAGATCTGCCGCTTCCGGAGGCCGTCGAAACCGTACCGGCGGCCACGTCCGGCGCGCTGAACGGCTGTGAACTGCTCATCGTGCTCGGCGGCGACGGCACCCTGCTGCGCGGCGCCGCCTTCGCACGCGCTTCGGGCGTGCCCATGCTCGGCGTCAACCTGGGCCGCGTCGGCTTCCTCGCGGAGGCGGAGCGCGACGACCTCGACAAGGTCGTTGACCGGGTCGTGACCCGCGCGTACGAGGTCGAGGAACGGATGACCATCGACGTCCTCGTACGCAGCAACGGCACCGTCGTGCACCGGGACTGGGCGCTCAACGAGGCGGCCGTGCAGAAGGTGTCGCCCGAGCGGATGCTGGAGGTCGTCCTGGAGATCGACGGGCGGCCGGTGACCGGCTTCGGCTGCGACGGCATCGTGTGCGCCACGCCGACCGGCTCGACGGCGTACGCCTTCTCGGCCGGCGGCCCCGTGGTGTGGCCGGAGGTGGAGGCGCTGCTGATGGTGCCGATCAGCGCGCACGCGCTGTTCGCGAAACCGTTGGTCACATCGCCCAAGTCGGTGCTCGCGGTGGAGGTCCAGCCGCACACGCCGCACGGGGTGCTGTGGTGCGACGGCCGCAGGACGGTGGAGCTGCCGGCGGGCGCGCGGGTGGAGGTACGGCGCGGGGCGGTGCCCGTGCGGCTGGCGCGACTGCACCAGGCGTCCTTCACGGACCGGCTGGTGGCGAAGTTCGCCCTCCCGGTGGCGGGGTGGCGCGGGGCGCCGCACTAGCCGCGGGAAGCCGCACCGCCGGGCGGCCGCGCGGCAGGGGTTCGCAGGTCACCGTGGATTCCGTACGTACGGCTTCCGCGTCCCGTCCTGCCCGCGAGATCCACCGATACCGGCCCCCCGAGCGACCTCGTGACCGAACCGGAGGGCGGGGGCCGTCGCACAGGGGGCTCCCGACCTCGTAAGGTCGTGTCCGTGTTGGAGGAGATGCGGATACGGTCGCTCGGGGTCATCGACGACGCGGTGGTCGAGCTGTCGCCGGGCTTCACTGCGGTGACCGGCGAGACCGGCGCGGGCAAGACCATGGTCGTCACCAGCCTGGGGCTGCTGCTCGGCGGTCGCGCCGACGCCGCCCTGGTGCGGATCGGTGCCAAGGCCGCGGTGGTGGAGGGGCGGCTCACCATGGCCGCCGACGCCCCGGCGGCCAGGCGTGCGGAAGAGGCCGGCGCCGAACTCGACGACGGCGCGCTGCTGATCAGCCGGACCGTTTCGGCCGAGGGGCGCTCGCGCGCCCACATCGGCGGACGGTCCGTGCCGGTGGGTGTGCTGGCCGAGCTGGCGGACGACCTCGTCGCCGTGCACGGCCAGACCGACCAGCAGGGCCTGCTGCGGCCCGCGCGGCAGCGGCAGGCGCTCGACCGGTACGCGGGGGACGCGGTCGCCGCGCCGCTCGCCAAGTACACGGACGCCTACCGGCGGCTCCGGGCTGTCGCCACCGAACTGGCGGAGCTGACCACCCGCGCCCGGGAACGCGCGCAGGAGGCAGACCTGCTGCGCTTCGGCCTGAACGAGATCGCCGGGGTCGAGCCCCTGCCGGGCGAGGACACCGAACTGGCCGCCGAGGCCGAACGGCTCGGCCACGCCGAGGCGCTGGCGTCCGCGGCGTCCGTCGCCCACGCGGCGCTCGCCGGCAACCCCGAGGACCCGGCGGAGGGCGGCGACGCGACGACGCTCGTCGGCGGTGCGGGACGCGCCCTGGAGGCCGTACGGGCCCACGACCCGGCCCTGGCCGCGCTCGCCGACCGGATGGGCGAGATCGCGATCCTGCTGGCGGACGTGGCCGGTGAACTCGCCGGTTACGCCGACAACCTGGACTCCGACCCGCTGCGGCTCGCGGCGGTCGAGGAGCGGCGGGCGGCGCTCACCGGGCTGACGCGCAAGTACGGCCAGGACATCGACGGCGTACTGGCCTGGGCCCAGGAGAACGCGGCGCGCCTCACCGAACTTGAGGGCGACGACGAGCGGATCGGCGAGCTGACCGCCGAGCACACCACTCTGTTGAGTGAACTCTCCGGTCTGGCACAGGCGTTGACCGACGCCCGGACGGAGGCGGCGGCGCGCTTCGCGGAGGCCGTCACCGCCGAACTCGCCTCCCTGGCCATGCCGCACGCGCGTGTCTCGTTCGACGTGACGCAGACCGACGACCCGAACGGTGTCGAGGTGGACGGCCGCCCGGTGGCGTACGGCTCGTCCGGTGCCGACGAGGTCGAGCTGCTGCTGGCCCCGCACCCCGGCGCCCAGCCGCGGCCGATCGCCAAGGGCGCGTCCGGCGGTGAGCTGTCGCGCGTGATGCTCGCGGTGGAGGTGGTCTTCGCCGGGTCCGATCCGGTACCGACGTACCTCTTCGACGAGGTGGACGCGGGCGTCGGCGGCAAGGCGGCGGTCGAGGTCGGCCGGCGGCTCGCGAAGCTCGCCAGGTCCGCGCAGGTGGTCGTCGTGACGCACCTGCCTCAGGTGGCGGCCTTCGCCGACCGGCAGCTGCTGGTGGAGAAGAGGCACGACGGCTCGGTGACGCGGTCCGGGGTGACGGTCCTCGAAGGCGAGGACCGTGTACGGGAGTTGTCGCGGATGCTGGCGGGCCAGGAGGACTCCGAGACGGCCCGCGCGCACGCCGAGGAACTGCTGGCGGCGGCCCGCGCGGACGCGTGAGGCGGCGGCGCAGGGCGCACGCGCGGCGCGGGCCGCGGGGTCGCGGACCGGCGGTACCGTACGGGGTGCGCGTCGCCGTGTCACTCGTGTGAGTGATGTCGGGTGGGGAGCCGGGCGACCGACACACCCGCGACGCCCCCTCGGTGCCGGATGGTCCGTACCGGCTGGCATCCTTGGCGCAGCACACACCACCGGAACAGGAGCCTTGGGCACGTGACACAGCTGCGTACGGTCCAGGTGCTCGGGGGTGGCAGCGCGGGCAGCGGCGCGCACGTCAGATCGCTGTCGGCCGGGCTCGTCGCCCGGGGCGTACGCGTCACCGTCTGCGCGCCGGACTCGCTGGAGCGGGTCTACGACTTCCGGGGCTGCGGCGCCGACCATGTGCCGGTGGCCCGGCGCGGTGATCCCGTCTCCCTCGGGGCGCTGCGGGCCGCGTGCGCCGCCGCCGACGTGGTGCACGCGCACGGACTGCACGCCGCCGTACGCGCGGCGGTCGCTCTCGGCGGGCAGCGCGTGCCGCTCGTCGTCACCTGGCACACCCGCGTACACGCGGACGGGCCGCGTGGCCATCTGCTGCGGCTGCTGGAGCGAAGGGCCGTCCGGGCGGCGGCCGTTGTGCTCGGCGCCTCGTCCGAACTGGTCGACCGGGCCCGCAGGCGCGGCGCCCGCGACGCGCGCCTCGCGCCGGTCGCGGTCCCGGCACCGCGCCGGGCCTCGGAACTCGGCGACGACGCGGAGCGCGAGGAGGGCTGCAAGGCCCGCGCCGAACTCGGCGTGGTGGGGCGGCCGTTGCTGATGGCCGTCGGCAGCCTCGTACCGGACCGGGGATACGGCACGCTGCTGGACGCCGCGAGGTCGTGGCGCGGCCTCGATCCCGAACCGCTGCTCGTCATCGCGGGCGAGGGCCGTGAACGGGCCGCGCTCCAGGGGCGGATCGACAACGAGGGGCTGCCCGTCAGCCTCGTCGGCCGCCGCGACGACGTGACGGAACTCCTCGCCGCCGCCGACATCGCGCTGCTGCCCAGCCGCTGGGAGGCCCGGTCGCTCCTGGCCCAGGAGGCGCTACGGCTCGGTGTTCCCCTGGTCGCCACGGCGGTCGGAGCCGTCCCCGAACTGGTCGGCGACGCGGCGGAGTTGATCCCGTACGGCGACGCCGGCGCCCTCGCGGACACGGTGACCCGACTGCTGGCCGACCCCGACCGACGCGCGGAACTCGCGGCGGCGGGCCCGGTCCGGGCCGCGACATGGCCGACGGAGGACCACACGATCGCCCAAGTGCTGAGCGTCTACGACGAACTGACGCAGCCGACGCCACCGCGCTGACGCGGAGCGCGGCGACGCGAGGCGCCACACCTAGGCCCCGGCTGTCGGCACACCCTCTCGGCTCAGCGCAGCCCCGCTCAGCGCACGTGCCGCCGCGCGCGCAACGCCAGGCTCAGGGCCAGGACCGTCTGCGGGTCGTCCAGGTCCGTGCCGAGCAGCTCGGAGATGCGGGCCAGCCGGTTGTAGAGCGTCTGCCGGTTCAGGTGCAGTTCGCGCGCCGTCTCCGCCTTGCGGCCCGCGTGGTCCAGGAACGTCGTCAGCGTCGGCAGCAACGGGGCCCGGGACGCCCGGTCGTGGGTGAGCAGCGGGCCGATCGCCCGGTCCACGAACGCCGACAGGTCCGGGTGGTCCCGCAGCCGCCACAGCAGCAGGTCGATGTCCAGCCGCCTGGCGTCGTGCCACGGCCGGTCCGGCAGGCCGCCCGCCGCCGCGGTCTCCGCCGCGTGACGCAGCCCCGCGCTCGCCGCCGCCCAGCCGCCCGGGACCCCGACGACCACCACGGGCCGCCGGCCGCCGGGACGCTCCAGTCCGGCCCGTTCCACGCCCGCGCGCAGCGCCGCGGCCACCCGGTCGGCCACCGCCGCGCGTTCGGACTCGGAGCGCAGGGCGAGCAGCAGCGGGATCCGGCCCTCCACCGGACGTACGCCCAGCAGCACCGGCACTCCCAGGGACGCCAGCTCCTCCAGTACGGCGCGGGCCAGCGGCGCCCAGTTGCCCGACGGGGCCGGCTCGGGGCCCAGCCGCATCACCACCGGCAGCAGCGGCCCCGTGCCCGGCCGGAAGCCCAGCACCGCGGCCTGCGCGGGCGCGTCGTCCGCCGCGACACGGCCGTCCGCGAGGTCGGTGAGGAAGTCGCCCCGGCCCCGCGCGGCCAGCTCGTCCTCCTGGCGCGCCTGCATCAGGACGACCGCCAGGATGCCCGCCGCCCGCTCGGCCGCCATCCGGTGCACGGGAAGCAGCGGCGTCGACACCGGGGGCAGTACGAGCCGGGCGCGTACGGCACCGGCCCCGTGCCCGCCACCGGGCACGTCCACCAGCACCGTGCCCGCCGGCGGCCCCGCCTCGCGGTCGGCCCGCTGCGCCCGCAGCCCCTCCCACACCTGGAGCGGCTCCGCGGCCGTCGGTGGCCCCGACGCGCCGGCCGCCGCGTACAGGAGCTGCCCGTCGGCGGTTTCCAGGAAGACGGGGTTGCCCGCGAAGTCCGCGAGGATACGCAGCACCTGGGGTACGCCGCCGCCGTCGAGGAGCGCGTCCGTGCAGCGCCGGTGGACCTCCTCGGCCTGGCGCAGGAGCGCGTAGTGGCCGTTGACGATCTCGGTGTGGACCTCCTCGGTCACCGAGACGAACGGCACCTCGCGGTGCAGCTGCACCAGTGGCAGTCCGGCCGCCCGCGCCGCTTCCACGACCGCGGCGGGCAGCCGCCCGAACCGGGGCCCCAGCTCCACCACGAGCGCCGCGATGCCGCGGTCGGCGAGGGTGCGCACGAAGGCCCGCTGTTCGGCGGGGCGGGTGCCCAGCCCGATGCCGGTGGTGAGCAGCAGTTCGCCGCCCTTGAGGAGGGACGCGATGTTCGGGACCTCGCCCGCGTGCACCCAGCGCACCGTGCGGTGCAGCCGGTCGGCCCCGGCGACGACCTCGGGGAGCCCGCCACGGAGCCCCGGCAGCTCAAGGGCCCGTCGCACGGTGATTCCGGCCTGATCGTCCATGAGGTCGGACGCTACCCGGCCCGCGCGCCGGTGTCCGTCTCCGGACGTCCCCGGACGTCTTTCCGCACGCCCGGGAAGCCGGGCGGGGTTCAGCGGCCGAACCGTGACCGCAACCGCTCAGGGACACGTGCGCCCTGGATCCGGATGTCGGCCGCGGCCTCTTCGATCCGCCGCAGGTCGCCGGTCGTCAGCTCGACGTCGAGTGCGCCCAGGTTCTCTTCCAGGCGGTGCGGCTTGGTGGTGCCGGGGATCGGCACGAACCACGGCTTCTGCGCCAGCACCCAGGCGAGAGCGATCTGGGCCGGCGTGGCTTCCTTGTCGTCGGCAATCTGCCGCAGCAGGTCGACCAGCACCTGGTTGGCCTGCCGTGCTTCAGGGCTGAAGCGCGGAAGAAAGCGGCGGAGGTCGTTGTCGGCCAGCGACGTGCTGGAATCCATCTTGCCGGTCAGAAACCCTTTGCCGAGCGGGCTGTAGGGCACCAGACCAATTCCCAATTCCTCCAAGGTCGGAATGATTTCGGTTTCGTGCTCGCGCATCCAGAGCGAGTACTCGCTCTGCGATGCCGTGACTGGCTGCACGGCGTGGGCGCGACGAATCGTCGCGGCACCGGCCTCGGACAAGCCCGCCGTGTCTGATTCCGAACTTGGTGGCGATCACCACCTGGTCGCGGACCGGTGCCAGCGCCCGGCCGACCAACTCCTCGTTGGTGAACGGGCCGTAGAAGAAACTCATGCCCATGCAGCCGAGCCCGGCGGAACAGATAAGAAATCGGCGGGGCGCTCCGGCGGGGCGGCGGTGCCGTAATCGCCGTGCGACATGGGGACGATGACCGCGCGTCGAGATCTCCACATCCGGATCACCGACCCCGCGTTTTCCCAGGCGGCCCCACCGGCCGCCGAACGCCAGTCGTGCCCCGGTCGCGCACGCAGACGCTGACCGGGGCGGTCCTATACGCAAAGAGGTGCCGTACGCAAAGAGGGGAACTACTCGCTCACGGGGGGATGAATTCCATCCCCCCGTCCTACGGTCAGCCCCCGTACGCCCCCGAAGCCGTCAGCCGTAGCGCCGTGTCGATCAGCGGCACATGGCTGAACGCCTGCGGGAAGTTGCCGACCTGCCGCTGCAGCCGCGAGTCCCACTCCTCGGCGAGCAGCCCCAGGTCGTTGCGGAGCGCCAGCAGCTTCTCGAAGAGCTTCCGGGCCTCGTCGACCCGGCCGATCATCGCGAGATCGTCCGCCAGCCAGAACGAGCAGGCCAGGAACGCGCCTTCGTCGCCCTCCAGACCGTCCACGCCCGCGTCGTCGCCCGAGGTCGGGTAGCGCAGGACGAAGCCGTCCTCGGTGGACAGCTCGCGCTGGATCGCCTCGATGGTGCCGATGACGCGCTTGTCGTCCGGCGGCAGGAAGCCCATCTGCGGGATCAGCAGGAGCGAGGCGTCCAGCTCCTTGGAGCCGTACGACTGTGTGAAGGTGTTGCGTTCCTTGTCGTAACCCTTCTCGCACACGTCGTGGTGGATGTCGTCGCGCATCTCGCGCCAGCGCTCCAGCGGGCCGTCCGCGTCGCCGGACTCGATCAGCTTGATCGTCCGGTCGACCGCGACCCACGCCATCACCTTCGAGTGCACGAAGTGGCGGCGCGGCCCGCGCACCTCCCAGATGCCCTCGTCCGGCTGGTCCCAGTGCGTCTCCAGATACTCGATCAGCTTGAGCTGGAGCAGCGAGGCGTAGTCGTTGCGCGCCAGACCCGTCATGTGCGCCAGGTGCAGGGCCTCGGTGACCTCGCCGTACACATCGAGCTGGAGCTGGTGCGCCGCGCCGTTGCCGACCCGGACGGGGCCCGACTGCTCGTACCCCGGCAGCCAGTCCAGCTCCGCCTCGCCCAGCTCACGCTCGCCCGCGATCCCGTACATGATCTGGAGATTCTCGGGGTCGCCCGCGACGGCCCGCAGCAGCCATTCACGCCAGGCGCGGGCCTCCTCGCGGTAGCCGGTGCGCAGCAGCGAGGAGAGGGTGATGGCGGCGTCGCGCAGCCAGGTGTAGCGGTAGTCCCAGTTCCGTACGCCCCCGATCTCCTCGGGCAGCGACGTCGTGGGCGCGGCGACGATGCCGCCGGTCGGCGCGTACGTCAGGGCCTTCAGCGTGATCAGCGAGCGGACGACGGCCTCGCGGTAGGGGCCGTGGTACGTACAGTGCTCGACCCACTCCCGCCAGAAGTCGGACGTCAGCGTCAGCGATCCCTCGGGGTCCGGCAGCGCGGGCGGCTGCCGGTGCGAGGGCTGCCAGCTGATGGTGAAGGCGACGCGGTCGCCGGGCGCCACGGTGAAGTCGGAGTACGTTGTCAGGTTCTTGCCGTACGTGTCCGCCTCGGTGTCGAGCCAGATCGAGTCCGGCCCGGCGACGGCGACGGTGCGGTTGTCCACCTGGTGCACCCAGGGCACGACCCGGCCGTAGCTGAAACGCATCCGCAGCGCGGAGCGCATCGGCACCCGGCCGCTGACGCCTTCCACGATCCGGATCAGCTGCGGCGCGCCGTCACGCGGGGGCATGAAATCGGTCACTCTGACCGTGCCGCGCGGCGTGTCCCATTCCGATTCCAGGATCAGGGAGTCGCCTACGTAGCGACGCCTGTCCGCCCGCGGGGGTTCGGCTCCCGCGGGGGAGGCCGGTCCGAGCCGCCAGAAACCGTGTTCGTCGGTTCCCAGCAGCGCCGCGAACACGGCGTGTGAGTCGAAGCGGGGCAGGCACAGCCAGTCGACTGTGCCGTCCCGGCAGACCAGGGCGGCGGTCTGCATGTCTCCGATGAGTGCGTAATCCTCGATGCGCCCGGCCACGTGCATCTCCAGTCGAACGGCCACGTTCGCCCCTCGGGGCGCTTACTGCGGTCAAGGGTCGTTGACGAGCTCTTTTTCCGGGAACACGGGCGGGGATAGTGCCGTTTGCCGGCCGGACTCGGCAGCGAATGTCCGAGCAGGATACGACGCACCTCGGAGATCCGCGCAGGTGTCCCGGCAACACGAGTGAGCCGAACGAGTGGGCCAAGAGTGACACAGCCGGGGCCGTCGCAGGTCCGATGACGTGCGGTAACGGGGCGACGACTGACTGCCGACGGTCCGGTGACCCTGAGGTGATCGCGTCGTGACTGTCCGCTGATCATCCGGGCTCACAGGGTTGATCAACTTGTGATCTTGGATGGACGCCAGGAGGCCCCGGAAGGTCATTGACGCGCATAGCGCGTTGGCTGAAAACAGCCCCTGATATGCCCCTGATAAATCCCCGGTGTCGACGTGGTGGCGCAGTCGTCGCGCGGCGATCCCGGGCGTGCCCGCGCTCACGCGCCGCGTCCGTCGGCGGGGGTGGACACGTGGTCGGAGCGGGGCCCGCGCGTGGCCGACGGGGACGTG
Source organism: Streptomyces sp. NPDC057307 (assembly GCF_042667665.1). NCBI lineage: Bacteria > Bacillati > Actinomycetota > Actinomycetes > Kitasatosporales > Streptomycetaceae > Streptomyces > Streptomyces sp. NPDC057307. Next base: position 16,070 of record NZ_JBHUZM010000072.1, read on the forward strand.
CCCCCGCCGTCGCTGATACCCTGGTGGCCCGTGGACGGATGGCCCCCCAGCGCTTCTCAGGGGCCCCGAACCGCAGCGACGGCACCCCTCCGAATCCTCCGGTCCGCACCGGTGATCCACCGGACAGGGGCGCCGGTACGCACCTCAGACCGCGACCACGGGAGCCCCCTCTTGGCCATGCCGAACCGATCCTCGACCTCCTCGACGACCAAGCACATCTTCGTCACCGGGGGCGTCGCTTCCTCCCTCGGCAAGGGCCTGACCGCCTCCAGCCTGGGGGCCCTCCTCAAGGCGCGGGGCCTGCGGGTCACCATGCAGAAGCTCGACCCGTATCTGAACGTCGATCCGGGAACGATGAACCCGTTCCAGCACGGTGAGGTGTTCGTCACCAACGACGGCGCCGAGACCGATCTGGACATCGGGCACTACGAGCGCTTCCTGGACGTCGACCTCGACGGCTCGGCCAACGTCACCACCGGCCAGGTCTACTCCACGGTCATCGCCAAGGAGCGGCGCGGCGAGTACCTCGGCGACACCGTCCAGGTCATTCCGCACATCACCAACGAGATCAAGCACCGCATCCGGCGCATGGCGACCGACGACGTCGACGTCGTCATCACGGAGGTCGGCGGCACGGTCGGCGACATCGAGTCGCAGCCGTTCCTGGAGACCGTCCGCCAGGTCCGCCACGAGGTCGGCCGCGACAACGTCTTCGTCGTGCACATCTCGCTGCTCCCGTACATCGGCCCCTCCGGCGAGCTGAAGACCAAGCCGACCCAGCACTCGGTCGCCGCGCTGCGCAGCATCGGTATTCAGCCGGACGCGATCGTGCTGCGCGCGGACCGTGAGGTGCCGCTCTCGATCAAGCGCAAGATCTCGCTGATGTGCGACGTGGACGAGGCGGCCGTGGTCGCGGCGATCGACGCGAAGTCCATCTACGACATCCCGAAGGTGCTGCACACCGAGGGCCTCGACGCGTACGTCGTACGGAAGCTGGACCTGCCGTTCCGCGACGTCGACTGGACCGTCTGGGACGACCTGCTGGACCGGGTGCACAACCCCGACCACGAGGTCACCGTCGCGCTCGTCGGCAAGTACATCGACCTGCCCGACGCGTATCTGTCGGTGACGGAGGCGCTGCGGGCCGGCGGCTTCGCCAACAAGGCGCGGGTCAAGGTCAAGTGGGTCACCTCGGACGACTGCAAGACGCCCGCGGGCGCTGCGCGGCAGCTCGGGGACGTCGACGGCATCCTGATCCCCGGCGGATTCGGCGAGCGCGGGGTGACCGGCAAGGTCGGGGCGATCCAGTACGCACGCGAACAGAAGATCCCATTGCTGGGCATCTGCCTGGGCCTGCAGTGCATCATCATCGAGGCCGCGCGCAACCTCCTGGAGAACCCGGACGCCAACTCCACGGAGTTCGACGCCGCGACGGCGCATCCGGTGATCTCCACGATGGAGGAGCAGCTCGCCTACGTGGAGGGCGCCGGCGACCTGGGCGGCACGATGCGGCTCGGCCTGTACCCGGCGAAGCTCGCGGACGGCTCGATCGTGCGGGGCGTCTACGACGACCAGCCGTACGTGGAGGAGCGCCACCGGCACCGCTACGAGGTCAACAACACGTACCGCGCGGAGCTGGAGAAGAAGGCGGGCCTCGTCTTCTCGGGCACGTCGCCCGACAACAAGCTCGTCGAGTACGTGGAGTACCCGCGCACGGTGCACCCGTACCTGGTCGCCACTCAGGCGCACCCGGAGCTGCGGTCGCGTCCGACGAGGCCCCACCCGCTGTTCGCGGGCCTGGTCAAGGCCGCGGTGGAGCGTCAGCAGGGCGCGTAGGGCATCGGCCCGAGGCGATAACGTGGACCGAGGTACGGCTTCCCGGCACCGGGATCCGTACCTCGGTCTTTCACTGTCCGGGCGTGTGCGGAGGTAGGTTTCGATGACGATCAAGGACACCCCCGAGGAGTGGCGGATCACGGCCACGGCGACGCCGTTCCGGGGCAACAAGACCAGCGTCCGTACGGACGACGTGGTCATGCCCGACGGCTCGGTCGCGCGCCGCGACTACCAGGTCCACCCCGGTTCGGTCGCGATCCTCGCCCTGGACGAGTCGGACCGTGTGCTGGTCCTGCGTCAGTACCGGCACCCCGTCCGCCAGAAGCTGTGGGAGATCCCGGCCGGCCTGCTCGACATCCCCGGCGAGAACCCGCTGCACGCGGCGCAGCGGGAGCTGTACGAGGAGGCGCACGTCAAGGCGGAGGACTGGCGGGTGCTGGCGGACGTCTACACCACGCCGGGCGGCTGCGACGAGTCCGTACGGATCTTCCTGGCGCGAGACCTGTCGGAGGCGGAGGGTAAGCGCTTCGACGTCTCCGAGGAGGAGGCGGACATGGAGCAGGCGCGGGTGCCGCTCCCGGAACTGGTACGGGGCGTACTGGCGGGCGAGTTGCACAACAACGCGCTCGTGGTGGGCGCGATGTCGCTGACGGCGGCGCTGGCGGGGGACGGTCTGGACGCGCTGCGCCCGGCGGACGCGGAGTGGCCGGCGCGGCCGTTCGAGGCGTGAGGGTGGGGATCCGGGGCCGGGGCCGGGGCCTGTGCCGGAGCCGGTGAGCGCCGAGTCTGCGCGGTCCTTCAGTAGGACGAACTGCTGATCCGATTGGGGGATTTGTCGCCGCGCCCGCGCGGTTCGTCGCACAGCGTGAACTACGCTCGAATCGCCTGTGCGGACACCCGCCGGGCTCGACTCGTGCGCACCCCGCCGAACGGGCGAGGGAAGGAGCGTGGCCGTGACGGACCAGGCGGTGGACTTGGACGGCGGCCCTGCGAGGTCGCGCGGCGGCGACACGACTCCGGTGGATACGGGGCCGCCTGACGCTCCGCGACCCGCCCGCCGCCGGAGCGCGGGGACCCGACAGGTCTCCGACCCTCCGTCAACTCCGGACGCCGGTACCGGCGCCAAGAAGCCCCGCCCCCGCCGCGCTCCGACGACTGCCCGTGCGCGGGCGGTCTCCGACCAGGGCCCTGAGGAGAAAGCCGACCACGCGCCGCAGCCCGGAGACCCGACCACGGCGCCGGCCCCCGCCACGCGGGCACCGAAAGCCTCCGGCCCACGACCGACCGACGGGGTGAGTCCCCGGCGCAAGAAGTCAGCCCCACGCGCCCCCGAGACGCGGGCCGACGACGTGCCGCCGGCGCCTTCGACCCCACCCGCCCCGGAGGACGACGCCGTGCCGACGACCCCGGCCCGCGCCTCGGCGCCGACGGAGACCGCCGACGGTCCAAGCGGCGCCGCGGACGCACACGCGGCGTCCACCCGCCGCGCGCCCGCGCCGGAAGCGGGCCCCGCAGCTCCTGCGGCCGTGCCCGTGCCGTACGGCGACGACCGTGCTTCGGCGGGTGGTGACCCGGTCGCGGCGACGGCGGAGGCCGCCGACGGTCCACACGGCGGCGCCGAAGCACACGCTGCCCGCGCGGCGGGCGCCGTCTCGGCGCCCACCCGCCGCGTGCCCGCGTCGGAAGTCGGCCCGCACGCCCGCCCGGTCTCCGACCGCCGCCCGGCTGCCGGTGGGGCCGCGTCCCCGACTGACCGGCGGAGCGGCGCGGCGCCCCCCGCCCGTGGCGCGACCGGTATCGCGCCGCCCAGCCCCGCCCGCTGGTTCTTCGGGCGGCAGCGGGAGTTGAAGGCCCTGCACACCGACATCGAGCGCGCCGGGCTCAACACCATCGCCGGGCGAAAGGCCGCGCACACCCGGGTGCTGCTCATCGCCGGGCAGCCGGGATCCGGGCGGACCGCGCTCGCGCGGGAGTTGGCGCGGCAGGTGGGGCGGCGGTATCCCGACGGGGTGCTGCACATCCGGCTCACCGAGCCGGGTGGTGAGCCCGTCCCCGTCGAGCGCACCGCACGCGACCTGCTCGGTGAGTTCGGCATCGACGTGCCGCCCGGCGCCGGGGACGACGAGATGTCCGAGATGGTGCGGGAGGCGCTGGCCGTACGCCGTGTCCTGCTGCTCCTCGACGACGCCCACGACGCCGAGCAGGTCGACCTCCTGCTCCCCGAGAACCCGGACTGCCTCGTCGTCACCGTCGCGCGCGGCCCGCTCACCGGTATCCCGGACATCCGGCCGTGCACCATCGGCGGTCTGGACGCCAAGTCCGCGATCGAACTCCTCGGTACCTTCACCGGATCCGTACGGATCACCGTCGACCCGCAGGCCGCCGAGTCCCTGGCGGAGGAGTGCGCCGGGCAGCCCGCCGCGCTCGCCGTCGTCGGCGGCTGGCTCGCCACCCATCCCAGGGTCTCCGTCGCCGACGTCGCCAAGCGGCTGCGCTCCGTCCCCGAGGACTTCGAACAGCCACAGGGCGCCCGCCCGTTGGCGCGCGCCTTCCGGTTCGTGTACGAGGGACTGCCGCCCTCCACCGCCGGGATGCTGCGGCTGCTCTCACTCGCCCCCGCCGGACTCGCCGACGCCCACATCGCGTCCGCGCTGGCCGGCTGCTCCGTCTCCGCCGCCAGGGCCGCGCTGGACGACCTCGCCGCGCTGAACCTGCTGCGGCCGGTGGGGGAGCAGTACGAGATCCCCGGCGCCCTCGCCCCCCTGACGCGCGCGCTGATGGCGGCGAAGGACCGGCCCGCCGAGGTGCAGCTCGCCAGGGCCCGGATGCTGGAGCGGACCGTACGGCTCCTCCAGTCGTGCCGCGCCGTCACCGAGCCCGACGGCTCCCCGGCCCGTAAGAAGCTCGCCGCGCTGCCCCGCGCCGTGCGCTTCGAGACCGCGCGGGCCGCCGCCGACTGGCTGCGGTCCCGCCGGCCCGCCCTGCTGGCGTCCGCCCGGCTCGCCGTGGCCGACGGCGAGCTGGACACCCTCGCCCGCAGGCTGGTCTCCGCCCTCGTACGGGCGCTCGCCGCACACCAGGGCACCGAAGCGGCCGCGCCCGACCTGTACGGGCTCCACCAGCTCGTCCTCGGTGTCGCCGAGCGCCAGGGACTGCACCGCGAGGAGGCCGCCGCGCTGCTCAACATCGGCGATCTGGACGCCAGGTCGGGCCGTACGTACGACGCGCTGGCCCGCTACCGGTCCGCCCTGGACGCCGGAAGGGCCGCGAACGACCACTACGCCACCGGCCGCGCGATGGAATCCGTAGGCGGCGCCTACCAGGAACTCCAGGACTGGCACCGCGCCGCCGACTGGTACGGCCGCGCCCTCGCGCAGCGGCTCAGCCGAGGCGAGCGGGCCGACGAGGCGCGGCTGTACGGACGGCTCGGCACCGTCCACACCTACGCGGGCCGCTACGGCGAGGCACTGCGCCACTGGCGCGCCGCCGCGGCGGGCCACCGCAGGCTCCAGGACCTCTCCGGTCAGGCCCGCGCGCTCAGCGAGGCCGCGAGGGTCCAGGAGTACGCGGGCCGCCCCGAGGACTCGCTGCACACCTGCCAGGAGGCCGTGGAGTACGCGCGGCTGGCCGGCGACACCCGTCTCCAGGCCGCCCTGGAGCTCCGGCTCGCGGACACGCTGGACCGCCTCGGCGACCCGACGGCGGCCCGGCTGCACCGCAACGCCTCCGATCGTCTGCTTGGAACCGACCCCTCCACCTACGAAATCCGTAGCCCCTCGGCTGAAGGTTGATGCTTTGCAAGGCTAGACAGCGGGAAGTCCTTCATTAGACTGGCTCTGTCGTAACCGGCAACGGTGCCTTCCGATGCGCCCTGGGCGTGTGGGTTTGGGGGGCATTGCCCGAGTAACCCCTGAGCCAAGGACCGTGATCACCGTGCTCGTCGGCATCCCCCGCGAGGTCAAGAACAACGAGTTCCGGGTGGCCATCACCCCCGCCGGAGTGCACGAGCTCGTGCGCCACGGTCACCAGGTCGTCATCGAGCGGGACGCCGGCGCCGGCTCCTCCATCACGGACGCCGAGTTCATCGCCGCCGGCGCCCGGATCCTGGCCACCGCCGACGAGGTCTGGGCCACCGCCGACCTCGTACTGAAGGTCAAGGAGCCCATCGCCGAGGAGTACCACCGCCTCCGCAAGGACCAGACCCTCTTCACCTACCTGCATCTCGCCGCCTCCCGCGAGTGCACCGACGCGCTGCTGAAGTCCCGCACCACCGCCATCGCGTACGAGACCGTCGAGACCGCGAACCGCCGCCTCCCGCTGCTCGCCCCGATGTCCGAGGTGGCGGGCCGGCTGGCCCCGCAGGTCGGCGCGTACCACCTGATGCGCTCGGTCGGCGGGCGCGGCGTACTGCCGGGCGGCGTGCCCGGTACGGCTCCGGGCCGCGCCGTCGTCATCGGCGGCGGTGTCTCCGGCTGGAGCGCCACGCAGATCGCCGTCGGCATGGGCTTCCATGTGACGCTGCTCGACCGGGACATCGACAAGCTGCGCGAGGCCGACAAGATCTTCGGCACGAAGGTCCAGACCATCGTCTCCAACACGTACGAACTGGAGCGCGCGGTCGTCGAGGCCGACCTCGTCATCGGCGCCGTTCTCATCCCCGGTGCGAAGGCTCCGAAGTTGGTCACCAACGCGCTCGTGGCCAAGATGAAGCCCGGAAGTGTACTTGTCGACATTGCAATCGATCAGGGTGGTTGCTTCGAGGATTCACACCCCACCACGCACGCCGAGCCGACCTTCCAGATCCACGACTCGGTCTTCTACTGCGTCGCCAACATGCCGGGCGCCGTGCCGAACACCTCGACCTATGCGCTGACCAACGCCACGCTCCCCTACATCGTGGCCCTCGCCGACCTCGGCTGGACCGAGGCGCTGCGCCGTGACCCGGCGCTCGCCAAGGGCCTCAACACCCATGACGGGCAGGTCACTTACGGTTCCGTGGCCGAGGCCCACGGCCTTCCGTACACCGAACTGGCCACCGTTCTGGGCTGACCCGTCAACGGCGTCCGTCAACCTCGCGCCCCCGGCCGGATCTTGCTCGGCAAGGTCCGGCCGGCTGTGTGTCCCGCCACTTCCGGGCCCGCGCTCAACTCGCCTCGAACGTAACCCTTTAACCCTTTCGCACCCGTGTGAAACGCCTCGACGGAGGTCTGCGCGCCCTTGACACAAGGGTGTTCGGTTGCCGACACATCGGGCCGGGTCCGGCGGATTGTGTTGCTGCGGAGTGGTGACACGCCATAGAGTCGCCAACCGTCGGCATGGTGCCACGCTGACCTATCGATAAGTTTCCTGGTCACGTCCAAGGAGGTAAGACGACTTGTGAATGAGTCGACATTTACTCCCGGGGGTGGTCAACCAGGAATGCCTGCGATGGGCCACCAGAGCCCGTCGTCCGGGCTAGAGGCCGTCGGCTCCGTCGCTGTCCGCACCTTCACCACCCATCAGCACATGACGACAGCCCACCAGACGATGGACGGCCAACACGTGAACGCCATGGCCGGCAACGAGAGTGGCCGAGAGTCCACCCACTTCGCCGACTTCGACGAGGTGCCCGAGGGGCACTTCTACGACCCCGACGCCGAGTACGAGCCCGACCCCGAGTACGCGGCCACCCTCGCCCCCGACGCCGCACGCCAGCGCCGCGAGCGAATCGGCCCGACCGGGCGTCCCCTGCCGTACTTCCCGATCCCAGGCCCGGTCACCGACCACGGCCCCGCGAAGATCATCGCGATGTGCAACCAGAAGGGCGGCGTCGGCAAGACCACGTCGACCATCAACCTGGGCGCCGCGCTCGCGGAGTACGGACGGCGGGTGCTGCTCGTCGACTTCGACCCGCAGGGCGCCCTGTCCGTCGGTCTCGGGGTCAACCCGATGGAGCTCGACCTCACGGTCTACAACCTGCTCATGGAGCGGGGCATGTCGGCCGACGAGGTCCTCCTGAAGACCGCCGTGCCCAACATGGACCTGCTCCCGAGCAACATCGACCTCTCGGCCGCCGAGGTGCAGCTGGTGAGCGAGGTGGCCCGGGAGTCCACGCTCCAGCGGGCGCTCAAGCCGCTGATGCAGGACTACGACTACATCGTGATCGACTGCCAGCCGTCGCTCGGTCTGCTGACCGTGAACGCGCTGACCGCCGCGCACAAGGTGATCGTCCCGCTGGAGTGCGAGTTCTTCGCGCTGCGCGGTGTCGCCCTGCTCACCGAGACGATCGAGAAGGTCCAGGAGCGGCTCAACCCGGAGCTGGAGCTCGACGGCATCCTCGCCACGATGTACGACTCCCGCACGGTGCACAGCCGCGAGGTGCTGGCGCGGGTCGTCGAGGCGTTCGACGATCACGTCTACCACACGGTGATCGGCCGGACCGTGCGCTTCCCGGAGACCACGGTCGCCGGTGAGCCCATCACCACGTACGCCTCCAACTCCGTCGGCGCCGCCGCCTACCGCCAGCTCGCCAGGGAGGTGCTCGCCCGGTGTCACGCCGAGTGAGTCTGCCCGGGGCCGACGAGCTGTTCCGTACGACCGGGGGCATGGCGCTCCAGGCTTCCTCGCCGGGGGACCGGCGGCGTACCGCGAACGGTGAGCCGCGGGTCCCGGCACCGGCCCAGGAGAGCGACCAGGGCGCCGAACAGTCGGGGACCGCGAAGGCGGCGGCACCGGCATCGGCCCAGGAGCACTCGGCGACCGACGCGGACTCGTCGGCGACCTCCCGCAGCCGCACTCCTGAGCAGGAACAGCGCCGGCCACAGGGATCGCAGGACGGTGGCGGCAACGGAGGTGGTAACGGCGGCGGCAACGGCGCCGGTGCGCCCACCGTCGGCCAGCAGGGCGGACAGCGCCGCCGAGGGGGCCGCGGGGCCAACCGCCGCCCCAGCGGGCGCGAACGGCACGACGAGAAGATCACGGTCTACGTCTCCGCCGAGGAGCTGATGGACCTGGAGCACGCGCGTCTGGTGCTGCGGGGCGAGCACGGGCTCGCCGTGGACCGGGGGCGGATCGTCCGCGAGGCGGTCGCCGTGGTCCTCGCCGACCTGGAGTCGCGCGGCGACGCGAGCATTCTCGTACGGCGCCTGCGCGGGCGCTGAAGGTAGCCTCGGCGGGCGCCCAGCCTCTGTCCCGCCCCTCCCGCCTCCAGGACCGCCATGCCGCCGACCGACGACTCCACCGCCCGCTCGTCCCGCCGTGCGCTGGGGCGCGGGCCGGGGGCGGCCGGTGCGGCGGTCGAGCCGGTGGCCGTGGAACCGGTGGTGGCGCCGCCGGTCGAGCCGGTGGTGCCGGTCGTGGCGGAGCCTGTCGTACCCGAGCCGGCGAAGCCGGAGCCGGAGCCCGTACGCGAGCCGGAGCCCGAGCCGGAGCCCGTACCTGAACCGGAGCCCGTGCCCGAGCCCGCCCCCGTGCGCGACGTGGACCCCGCTCCCGAATCCGGATCCGAGCCCGAGCCCGACGACGGGCGGTTCACCGTTCGGCTCGCGAACTTCGAGGGGCCGTTCGATCTGCTTCTCCAGCTGATCTCGAAGCACAAGATGGACGTCACCGAGGTCGCGCTCTCCAAGGTCACCGACGAGTTCATGGTGCACATCCGCGCCATGGGCCCGGACTGGGACCTCGACCAGACCACCGAGTTCCTGGTCGTCGCCGCGACGCTCCTCGACCTCAAGGCCGCGCGCCTGCTGCCGTCCGCCGAGGTGGAGGACGAGGGCGACCTGGCGCTGCTGGAGGCCAGGGACCTGCTCTTCGCGCGGCTGCTCCAGTACCGCGCGTACAAGCGGATCGCCGAGATCCTCAGCGACCGGCTGGACTCCGAGTCGCGGCGCTACCCCCGTACCGTCGGCCTGGAACCCCACCACGCCGCGCTGCTCCCCGAGGTCGTCATCAGCATCGGCCCCGAGGGCTTCGCGCGGCTCGCGGTCAAGGCGATGCAGCCCAAGCCCAAGCCGCAGGTGTACATCGACCACATCCACGCGCCGCTCGTCTCCGTCCAGGAGCAGGCGGGGATCGTCGTGGCGCTGCTGCGGGCGGCCGGCGAGGTGAGTTTCGCGACACTCGCCGAGGACGCCCCGGACACACTCACGGTCGTGGCGCGCTTCCTCGCGCTGCTGGAGCTCTACCGGGAGAAGGCCGTCGCCCTGGACCAGGACGAGGCCCTGGGGCCGCTCATGGTGCGCTGGACGGGCGGGGACGACGACGAGGCGCCGCGGGTGACGGACGAGTTCGACCGCCCGCCCGACCCCGTGGACGCCAAGGACCCGAAGGAATCGCAAGAAACGACGGAATCGACGGATTCGACGGACGCGAGCGAGGAGAAGGCGTGAGTGAGCAACGGACGGTCGCCGACCTCGATCTGGGGCCCGCCCTGGAGGCGGTCCTCATGGTCGTCGACGAGCCCGCGACCGAGGAACACCTGGCCAAGGTCCTGGACCGGCCGCGCCGGGCCGTCGCCGACGCGCTGCGCGCGCTGGCCGACGAGTACACCGTCCAGCGGCGCGGATTCGAGCTGCGCCTCGTCGCGGGCGGCTGGCGTTTCTACTCGCGGCCCGAGTACGCGGAGGCCGTCGAGGGCTTCGTGCTCGACGGCCAGCAGGCCCGGCTCACCCAGGCCGCGCTGGAGACCCTGGCGGTCGTCGCGTACCGCCAGCCGGTCAGCCGGTCGCGGGTCTCGGCCGTACGCGGAGTGAACTGTGACGGGGTCATGCGGACCCTCCTCCAGCGCGGTCTGGTCGAGGAGGCGGGAGCGGAACCCGAAACAGGTGCGATCCTGTACAGGACGACGAACTATTTCCTGGAGCGGATGGGCCTGCGCGGTCTGGACGAGCTTCCGGAACTCGCGCCCTTCCTTCCGGAGGCGGACGCGATCGAGGCCGACAGCCTGGAAGGCGTTCCGTCGTTCGATCCGGACGCACCGTACGCCCCGGACACTCACGCAGACGACAAGACGGACATTTGATGCGAAGCAACGGCAGGAACAGCGGAAGCGGCAGCGGCAACCGGAGCGGCGGTGGCGGCGGCCGGGGAGCCGCGGGCGGCAAGCCCCAGTCGCGGGCCGGCGGGGGTCGCGGCGGCAGCGGGGGAAGCGCCGGGAGCCGGGGGAGCGGCGGCGGCGCCGGCGCGCGGGACGACAAGCAGCCGAAGCGTGAGAGCAAGCCCCGTCCCGAGGAGCGCCGTTACGACGTCGGCCGCTCCGGCGGTCCCGGCGCCGGTCAGGGTGGCGGCCAGGGCGGCTCCGGCGGTCCGGCCGGCGGCGGCAGCCGTGGCGCCTCCGCGCGCGGCGGCGCCAAGGGCGGCCCCAAGGCCCCGAGCATCGCCGCCAAGCGCCGGATGGCGGGCAAGCCCGCCCGCCCGCGCGAGCTGGACGCCAAGATCGAGCAGCGCAACCGCGACCGGTACGCGGACAAGCCGGAGATCAGGACCCCCAGGACCAACCCGGGCGCCGAGCAGGAGGGCGAGCGGCTGCAGAAGATCCTCGCGCGGGCCGGCATGGGTTCGCGCCGGGCGTGCGAGGAGCTGATCGAGCAGTCCCGTGTCGAGGTCAACGGCGAGATCGTCGTCGAGCAGGGCATGCGCGTCGACCCGCACCGGGACGAGATCAAGGTCGACGGTCTGACCGTCGCCACCCAGTCGCATCTCTTCTTCGCGCTGAACAAGCCCGCCGGTGTCGTCTCCACGATGGGCGACCCCGACGGCAGGCAGAACCTCGGCGACTACGTCACCAACCGCGAGACCCGGCTGTTCCACGTGGGCCGGCTGGACACCGAGACCGAGGGCATCATCCTGCTCACCAACCACGGTGAGCTGGCCCACCGCCTCACGCACCCCAGGTACGGCGTGAAGAAGACGTATCTCGCCGCCATCCAGGGCCCGTTGCCGCGCGATCTGGGCAAGCGGCTCAAGGACGGCATCCAGTTGGAGGACGGCTACGCCCGCGCCGACCACTTCCGCGTCGTGGAGAACACCGGGAAGAACTACCTGGTCGAGGTGACCCTTCACGAGGGCCGCAAGCACATCGTGCGCCGCATGCTCTCCGAGGCGGGCTTCCCCGTCGAGCGCCTGGTCCGGACGTCGTTCGGCCCGATCCCGCTGGGCGACCAGAAGTCCGGCTGGCTGCGCCGCCTCACCAACACGGAGGTCGGCATGCTGATGAAGGAAGTCGGCCTGTAGACAGACCTGTTCGGCCTGTTCGGCCTGTTCGGCCGGTTCGACCCGGTCGAGCTGTTCGGGCCCTCCGGCCCGGACCGCACCGAGTGAAGAAAGCCCGTGGCCTCAAGGCCGCGGGCTTTTCTGCTTGTGGCACGGGCCCGTCCACCTTTATAGTCAACATGACCATTAAGGAGGCGGGCGTGAGTCTCGCGGATTTCCTCGACCCCTTGCAGCAGCCGCTGGTGACCGTCCTCGACACCCCGGTGAGCTGGACCGAGGTGCTCGGCTTCGGCAGCGGCGCGCTCTGCGTCTGGCTCGTCGCCCGCCAGCACCTCGCCAACTGGCCGATCGGCATCGCCAACAACCTCTTCTTCATCCTGCTGTTCACCCAGGCCGGCCTGTACGCCGACGCCGGGCTGCAGGTCGTCTTCATCGCCCTCGCCGTGTACGGCTGGTGGACCTGGACCCACGGGGGTGGACCAGGGACCTCGTACCTCCCGGTGCGGCGCACCACGCGCACCGAGTGGGGCTGGCTGCTCGCGGCGGGGGCGGTGGGAACTCTCGGGCTGACGCTGCTCCTCGACCACCAGACCTCATCGACGGTGCCGTTCTGGGACGCCGTCACCACCGCGCTGTCGCTGATGGCGACGTACGGACAGTGCCGGAAGCGTCTGGAGTCGTGGTGGCTGTGGATCGCGGCCGACGTCGTCTACATCCCGCTCTACGCCCACAAGGACCTCTACCTGACGTCGATCCTCTACGTCGGCTTCATGACCCTGTGCGTCATCGGACTGCGCAACTGGTCGCGCGACCTGGACCGGCGCCCGGCCGATTCGCCGGCGGTCACGGCATGAGCGCGACGTACGAACACGGCCTGGTCCTCGGCAAGTTCTACCCTCCGCACACGGGCCACCACCATCTCGTGCGGACCGCCCAGGACCGCTGCGAGCGCCTCACGGTCCTCGTCTGCGCCGCCTCCGTGGAATCCGTGCCGCTCGAGGACCGCGTCGCCTGGATGCGCGACGTCCACCCGGACGTCCGGGTCGTCGGCGCCGTCGACGACACCCGGATGGATCTGCGCGACCCCGCCATCTGGGACGCGCACATGGCGGTCTTCCGCGCCGCCGTCCCCGAGCCCGTGGACGCCGTCTTCACCTCGGAGTCGTACGGTGACGAACTCGCCCGCCGCTTCGGCGCCGAGTCCGTCACCGTGGACCCGGACCGCACGCTCCACCCCGTGTCGGGGACGGCCGTCCGCGAGGACCCCGTCGGCCGCTGGGACTTCCTCGCCCCGCCCGTCAGGGCCGCGCTCACCCGTCGCGTCGTGGTGCTCGGCGCCGAGTCCACCGGCACCACGACCCTCGCGCTGGCACTCGCCGAGCACTACCGGGCGCGCGGCGGAGTGTGGGCCCGTACGCGCTACGTCCCCGAGTACGGGCGGGAGTTCAGCGAGCACAAACTCGCCGCCCTGCGCGGGAGATGGCCCGGTGCGCAGTGGGAGGACGTCGAATTCACCACCGAGGACTTCCCGTTGATCGCCGAGCGGCAGAACGCGTCCGAGGAGGAGGCCGCCCGCGCCGGCTCGCCCGTCCTCTTCTGCGACACCGACTCCTTCGCCACCACCGTCTGGCACGAGCGGTACGTCGGCGGCCGCAACCCGCTCGTCGAGGAGGTCGCCGACCGGGTGCCGCACCAGCTGTGGCTGCTCACCGGCCACGAGGGCGTCGCCTTCGAGGACGACGGGCTGCGTGACGGTGAGGAGCTGCGGCCCTGGATGACCGACCGATTCAGGGCCGAACTGACCCGCACGGGGCGGACGTTCGTCGCGCTCGAAGGGCCGCGCGAGAAGAGACTCGCCGACGCGGTCGCCGCCGTGGACGCCCTGCTGGACCAGGGCTGGTACTTCGCCGCACCCCTGCCGGAGAACAGATGACACCTCAGAAGCCGCCCCAGCAGCCGCCCCGGCGGCCCCGCGCGCCCGAGAACTACGACCCCGCCGACTTCATGCCGTTCGCCGTCACCGTCGACCTCGCCGTCTTCACGGTCCGCGAGAACAGCCTGCACGTCCTGCTCGTCGAACGCGGCGAGGAGCCGTACCTGGGCCACTGGGCACTGCCCGGCGGCTTCGTACGGCCCCGGGAGTCCGCCGGGCAGGCGGCGCGCCGTGAACTCGCCGAGGAGACCGGCCTGTCGCCCGACACCGTCGCAGGACTGCGCCCCGAGCAGCTGCGCACGTACAGCGACCCGGACCGCGACCCCCGGATGCGCGTCGTCTCCGTCGCGTACACCGCGCTCGTGCCCGACCTCCCCGAGCCACGGGGCGGCGGCGACGCCACGCGGGCCCGCTGGACCCGCTACGACGAAGGCGAACTCGGACAGCTCGCCTTCGACCACGGGCTGATCCTGGCCGACGGCCGCCGCCGGATCGGCGCCAAGCTCGAATACACCTGTCTCGCCACGGCGTTCTGCCCGCCCCGATTCACCCTCGGCGAGCTTCAGCAGGTGTACGAGACGGTCTGGGGCGTCGAGCTGGACCGGCCCAACTTCCGCCGCAAGGTGCTCACTTCACCCGGTTTTGTCGAACCGGTGGAAGGCCCGCCCCGCCGTACCGGCGGGCGGGGCAAACCGGCCGCCCTCTACCGCGCGGGCACCGCCACCGCGCTCCACCCGCCGCTGCTTCGACCGGAAGGACGGACCACGTCATGACCTCCTCGGACACTTCTCCGGACACCTCCTCGGGCACCTCTTCGGGCACTTCCTCGGGCACTTCCTCGGGCACTTCTCCGGGCACCGCTCCCAAGAGAGCCGCCACCGGCGCCATGACCGGGCTCGCGCTCGGCGACGCCCTCGGCTTTCCCACCGAGTTCAACGACGTGCCGTCGATCCTCGCCAAGTTCGGTCCCTGGCGGGAGCTGCCGCTGCTGAAGCCCGCGATCGTCAGCGACGACACCCAGATGACACTCGCGCTCGGCCGGGGCCTGCGCACCGCCATGGGCCGGGGCCCGCTCGGACCGCTGCGCCTCACCCGGCCGGTGCGCGAGGAGTTCGTCGACTGGTTCCACGACCCGCAGAACAACCGGGCCCCCGGCAACACCTGCATGACGGCCTGTCAGCTCCTCGACAGCGACCGCCCCTGGCAGCAGGCCAGCCGGATCGACTCCAAGGGCTGCGGCGCCAACATGCGGGTCGCGCCCGTCGGACTCGCCCCCGGGCTGAGCCCCGAACAGCGCTCGGGCGCCGCGCAGTTGCAGTCCGCCCTCACCCACGGCCACCCGACCGCCCTGGCCGCCTCCGACCTCACCGCCCACGCGGTGTACCTGCTGGCACGGGGGACCGAACCGCTGGGCCTGGTCGGGCTGTTGCGCAGTTACGCGTACGAGAACCGGTCCCGCTACCACCACAGCTGGCTCGGCGATCTGTGGACCCACAGCCAGGACCCGACGCCCGAACATTTCATCGAGCGGGGCTGGGACGAGTGCCTGGCCGTGCTCGAACGGCTCCAACGGGCCCTGCGCACACCGTCACCCGAGACCGACCCGTGCCTGGCGACCGGCGACGGCTGGATCGCCGAGGAGGCTTTCGCCACCGGGCTGCTCTGCTTCCTGCTCTTCCCCGAGGAACCGGTCACGGCGCTGCGCCGGGCCGCCTGCACCAAGGGCGACTCGGACTCGATCGCCTGTCTGACGGGGGCGTTCGCGGGGGCGCACCTCGGGGCGGCCGCCTGGCCGAAGGAGTGGGCGGACCGGATCGAGTACCGCGAGGAGCTGCTGGAACTCGGGGCACTCTGGGACGCTTGATCCATGCCTATGGATGACGAACACACGGCGGACGACGGCGCCCCGGACCAGTCCCCGGACCACTCCATCGACGAGCACTCGGCCGGGCGTCCCGACGAGCACTCGGCCGAGCGCGCCCGGCGCCTGGAGCGGACCGCGCGCCTGGAGCGCGCCGGGCTGCCCATGACCGACCTCGGCCCGGTCCTCGCCGCGGAGTCGGATCCGCTGCTGTTCGCCACCGTCTCCGGCGCCCACCTCTACGGATTCCCCTCCACCGACTCGGACGTCGACCTGCGCGGCGCCCACCTGCTGCCGGTGGCCGAACTCATCGGACTGCACGAGCCGGACGAGACCCGGTCGCGGATGTGGGACCAGGACGGCGTGGAGATGGACCTGGTCAGCCATGACCTGCGCAAGTTCGTCCGCATGATGATGCGGCGCAACGGCTACGTACTGGAACAGCTGCACTCACCGCTGATAGTGCACTCGACGGACGCGCACCGGGAACTGCTCTCGCTCGCCCCCGGCGTCCTCACCGGCCACCACGCCCACCACTACCGGGGATTCGCCGCCACCCAGTGGCGCCTCTTCGAGAAGACCGGCGAACTCAAGCCGCTGCTCTACACGTTCAGGGCGCTGCTCACCGGCGTCCATCTGATGCGCAGCGGCGAGGTGCAGGCCCATCTGCCCACGCTGCTCGCCGAGGTGAGCGCGCCGGACTATCTGCCCGAACTGATCGAGGCCAAGGCGGAGGCCGAACACGGCGCGGCGACGGGCCTCGCCCCGACCCGGCTGCAGAGCGACGTCGACGCGCTCCACGAGGTCCTGGCCGAGGCCAGGGCCGAGACCCGGCTACCCGACTCCCCGGCCGGGTACGAGGCGCTCCACGACCTCGTCGTCCGCACCCGCCTGGAGAGCTGACGTCTGGAGAGCTGGCGCCTGAAGAGCTGGCCTCTCGGGAGCCGGCGGCCGGGGAGCCGGAGCCCGCAGCGCCGACGCCCGCCGCGCGCGGATCACGAAGTCCTCGACGCGCGCACGGTCGGGCTCGGCGGGCAGCGCGGTACCGGCGAGGGCCGCGTCCGCCTCCTCGCCGAGACGGTTCATCCGCCGCTCCACCTCGGCCCACGGGACCTCGCCGCGCTTGACCTCCAGCAGCGGTTCGCGCTGCTCACCGGCGTCGATCACCAGCCGCCCCGTACGCAGCAGATCCCGGCAGCAGCCCAGCAGCCGCAGCAGATGCATGGCGTGCTTCCAGCGGGGCGCGCCGTGCTGCCGGATGTCCGCCTCCAGCTTCCTGCGCTGGCCGATCGCGTAGCGGACGAAGGTCTCGTGGGCCTGCCGGGAGAGGAACGCGTCGCGCAGGGCGAGGAGTTCACGGCCCGTGTCGTCCACGGACTCGACCAGCGGCGAGTGCAGACATTCGAGCACGCCCGGATTGCTGCGCAGCGCCAGCAGACAGAACCGCTCCAGCTCCCAGGAGAACTGCTCGTCGGCCGGCCCGTCCACATGGGTCGGGGGCTTCTCGAAGCCCCAGTAGAGCGGCGTGGGCGCCAGGAACACACCCCGGCGGTCGGTGTCACTGCCCTCGGTCGCCAGACCGAAGGCGCGGGAGCCCATGACGCACGCGTAGACGGTGTGGTCACGTACGAGGTCCACAGGTCTCATACGCACGCAGATTACGGGAGCGCCGTATCCACCACCCGCCCGCCGTCTCGCGCAACGGTCGCCCCGTCCGTACCGCCGCCCATCTGTCTAACCTGGACGGAGCACACGATCACTGAAGCGGGACGAGGAGCACGACGTGCCGGTACGAGCTGTCCGAGGGGCCGTCCAGCTGGAGCGGGACGAGCCGGGACACATGGACGAGCAGGTCGCCCTGCTGCTCTCCGCCATCCTGGAGCGCAACAGCCTCGGCGCGGACGACCTGATCAGCATCTGGTTCACGGCCACCCCCGACCTGCACAGCGACTTCCCGGCCGCCGCCGCGCGCGGGATCGGCATCGTGGACGTACCGCTGATCTGCGCGCAGGAGCTGGACATCAAGGGCGCCATGCCGCGCGTGGTCCGTATCCTCGCCCACATCGAGTCCGACCTCCCCCGCTCCGAGATCGCGCACGTCTACCTCGGCGCCGCGGCAGCCCTCCGCAAGGACATCGCCCAGTGAGAACCGCCCTCGTCATCGGTACCGGCCTGATCGGCACCTCCGCCGCCCTGACCCTCGCGGGGCGCGGCGTCGCCGTCCACCTCGTGGACCACGACCCGGCGAGGGCCCGGACGGCGGCGGCGCTCGGCGCCGGCACCGAGGAGCCGCCGGCCGGCCCCGTCGACCTCGCGATCGTCGCCGTACCGCCCGCGCACACCGCCACCGCCCTCGCCGCCGCGATGCGCGCCGGCAGCGCGCGCGGCTACCTGGACGTCGCCAGCGTCAAGGGCGGCCCCCGGCGCGAGCTGGAGGCTCTGGGCCTCGACCTGACCGCGTACATCGGTACGCATCCGATGGCCGGCAAGGAGAGCTCGGGCCCGCTCGCCGCGACCGCCGACCTCTTCGAGGGCCGCCCCTGGGTGCTCACGCCCATGCCGGGCACCGACACCGAGGTGCTGAACCTCGCCCTCGAACTGGTCGCGCTCTGCCGCGCGGTGCCGGTGGTCATGGACGCCGACGCCCACGACCGGGCCGTCGCCCTCGTCTCCCACACCCCGCAGCTGATCTCCTCGATGGTCGCCGCACGCCTGGAGGACGCCGACGAGGCGGCCGTACGGCTCTGTGGCCAGGGCATCCGCGACGTCACCCGTATCGCCGCCTCCGACCCCCGTATGTGGGTCGAGATCCTCACCGCGAACCCGGGGCCGGTCGCCGACGTCCTCGCGGGCGTGGCCGCCGACCTGGACGAGACCGTGGAGGCGCTGCGGGCGCTCCAGTCCGCCGACGAGGCCAAGCGGCGCGGCGGCACCGAGGGCATCGAGGACGTCCTGCGGCGCGGCAACGCGGGCCGCGTGCGGGTACCGGGCAAGCACGGCGCGGCCCCCGCGTCGTACGAGACGGTCGCCGTCCTGATCAGCGACCGGCCGGGCGAGCTGGCCCGTATCTTCGCGGACGCCGGGAGCGCCGGGGTCAACATCGAGGACGTCCGGATCGAGCACGCGACCGGCCAGGAGGCGGGTCTGGTGCAGCTGATGGTGGAGCCCGCGTCGGCCCCCGTCCTGAGCGCGGCGCTGCGCGAGCGAGGCTGGTCCATCCGGCGGTGACGGCACGGTGACGGCGTGTGACGGCTTGGTGACCGCGGCGGCTCGCGCGGCGGTGCGCGGGCGGGCTTTCGCGGGGGTGTAAGGGACGGCCCCAGCACTCGGTAACCTTAGTGCGGGGGCGTGCCGACGTCTGGGCGTCTTGAACCGACCCCCTCGAACGTCCCGAGACCGTCGTGACTGTCCCGCGAACCGCTTCGCGTACGACTCCGCGCCCCGTGAACCAGGAAGGTGTCCGCCCCCGTGGAAACCGCTGCAACCGACGCCAGGACCGCCCCGGCCGCCGTGATCGTCGCCATCGACGGGCCCGCGGGCACCGGCAAGTCGAGCACGTCCCGGTCCGTGGCCACCCAGCTCGGACTGAGCTACCTGGACACGGGCGCGCAGTACCGGGCGATCACCTGGTGGATGATCAGCAACGGTGTCGACGTCCAGGACCCCTCGGCCGTCGCCATGGCGGCCGACAAGCCGGTCATCGTGTCCGGCACCGACGCCTCGAACCCGACGATCACCGTCGACGGCGTGGACGCCTCGGGCCCCATCCGCACCCAGGACGTCACGGCCAAGGTGAGCGCGGTCAGCGCCGTCCCCGAGGTACGGGCCGTCATCACCGAGCTGCAGCGCTCCATCGCCGCGGGAGCCGCGACCGGCATCGTCGTCGAAGGCCGCGACATCGGCACGACCGTGCTGCCCGACGCCGATCTGAAGGTCTTCCTCACCGCCTCGCCCGAGGCGCGCGCCGCGCGCCGCAGCGGCGAACTCAAGGGCAAGGAGTCCACGGACCTCGCCGCCACCAAGGAAGCCCTGATCAGGCGGGACGCGATCGACTCCGGCCGTAAGACGTCCCCGCTGGCCAAGGCGGCCGACGCCGTCGAGGTGGACACCACCGACCTCACGCTTCAGCAGGTCATCGAGTGCGTCGTCACCCTTGTCGAGGAGAAGCGGGCGGCCCGGTGACCGGACCTTCCCGGAAGGGCGCACCGACCCGCTCACCCTCCCCGAAGGGCGCGGCGGTCGGCCGCGGCATCGGCATCGGACTGATGTACGGCCTGTGGAAGCCACGGGTGCTCGGCGGCTGGCGGGTCCCCGCGGTCGGCCCGGTCATCCTGGCCGTCAACCACTCGCACAACATCGACGGGCCGATGCTCATGGGCACCGCGCCCAGGCCCGTGCACTTCCTGATCAAGAAAGAAGCCTTCATCGGTCCGCTCGACCCGTTCCTGCTGTCCATCGGACAGCTGAAGGTCGACCGGACCACCACCGACCGCGCGGCCGTCACCGACGCGCTCGGGGTGCTCCAGGGCGGCGGGGTCCTGGGGATCTTCCCCGAGGGCAGCAGGGGAGAGGGCGACTTCGCCTCCCTGCGGTCCGGGCTCGCGTACTTCGCCGTACGCACCGGGGCGCCGATCGTCCCGGTGGCGGTGCTCGGGAGCACGGAGCGGCGCGGGCGGCTGATAGGCGCGCTGCCACCGCTGCGCAGCCGTATCGACGTCGTCTTCGGGGACGCCTTCGACGCGGGTGACGGGAGCGGCCGGCGCACGCGGCAGGCGATGGACGACGCCACGCTGCGGATCCAGAAGCGGCTGACCGCCCATCTGGAGAACGCCAGACGCCTCACCGGGCGCCGGGCAGGACTTGAGTAGTGCACCGCGCAGCCGCGGCGCACCGATCACGATGAACGAGGTACGGACTTCATGAACGACCACATTGACTCCGGCGACGAGCACGGAGAGCTTGGCGACGCCGAGTACTCGGAGTTCATGGAGCTCGCCGCCAACGAGGGCTTCGACCCCGAGGAGATCGAGGGCGCGATCGGCGAGGCCGGTCACGGCCCGCTGCCCGTCCTCGCCGTCGTCGGCCGGCCCAACGTCGGCAAGTCGACCCTGGTGAACCGCATCATCGGCCGCCGCGAGGCGGTCGTCCAGGACAAGCCCGGCGTCACGCGCGACCGTGTCAGCTACGAGGCCGAGTGGGCCGGGCGCCGCTTCAAGCTCGTCGACACCGGTGGCTGGGAGCAGGACGTCCTCGGACTCGACGCGTCCGTCGCCGCCCAGGCCGAGTACGCGATCCAGACCGCGGACGCGGTGGTCTTCGTCGTGGACTCCACGGTCGGCGCCACCGACACCGACGAGGCCGTCGTCAAGCTGCTGCGCAAGGCGGGCAAGCCCGTCGTGCTCTGCGCCAACAAGGTCGACGGCCAGAGCGGCGAGGCCGACGCGACGGCGCTGTGGTCGCTGGGACTCGGCCAGCCGCACCCGGTGTCCTCGCTGCACGGCCGCGGTACGGGCGACATGCTCGACGCCGTCCTGGAGGCGCTGCCCGAGGCCCCCGAGCAGACGTTCGGCACCACCATCGGCGGCCCGCGCCGGATCGCGCTGATCGGCCGCCCGAACGTCGGCAAGTCCTCGCTGCTGAACAAGGTCGCGGGCGAGGAGCGCGTCGTCGTCAACGAGATCGCGGGCACCACGCGCGACCCGGTCGACGAACTGATCGAACTCGGCGGCACGGTCTGGAAGTTCGTCGACACGGCGGGCATCCGGCGCCGCGTCCACCTCCAGGAGGGCGCCGACTACTACGCCTCGCTCCGTACGGCCGCCGCCGTGGAGAAGGCCGAGGTCGCCGTCGTCCTGATCGACACCAGCGAGTCCATCAGCGTCCAGGACCAGCGCATCATCACGATGGCCGTCGAGGCGGGCCGCGCCCTCGTCGTCGCCTTCAACAAGTGGGACACCCTCGACGAGGAGCGCCGCTACTACCTGGAGCGCGAGATCGAGACCGAGCTGGCGCAGATCGCGTGGGCGCCCCGCGTCAACGTGTCGGCGCGCACCGGACGCCACATGGAGCGCCTCGTCCCGGCGATCGAGACGGCGCTCGCGGGCTGGGAGACGCGCGTGCCGACCGGCAGGCTCAACGCGTTCCTCGGCGAGCTGGTCGCCGGCCACCCGCACCCGATCCGCGGCGGCAAGCAGCCGCGCATCCTGTTCGGTACGCAGGCGGGCACCCGGCCGCCGCGCTTCGTGCTCTTCGCGTCCGGCTTCATCGAGGCGGGCTACCGGCGCTTCGTGGAGCGCAGGCTCCGCGAGGAGTTCGGCTTCGACGGCACACCGATCCACATCTCGGTGCGGGTGCGGGAGAAGCGCGGCCGCAAGAAGTGACGGTCTCCGACCTGTCCTGACGTGAAGAAGCCGGTGGGCCGGCG
>NZ_JBHUZM010000073.1:0-37923 GCF_042667665.1 Streptomyces sp. NPDC057307
ACAACGGGGCGGCCCCGGGCGGCAGTTGCCGTCCGGGGCCGCCCCTTCTCCGCCGCCGGTGCGGATCAGGCCGTGACGCGCGCTCCCGGCGTGTCCCCGGTCGGACAGACGAGGGGCAGGAAGATCTCGTCGATGATCTCGGCGATGGCGTCCTCGGCGATCGAACCGCGGATGAGCAATTCGTTGCGCATCAGGTCCAGGGGCAGGTTGATCCGCCGCTCCGTCACCCGCGCCGGATCGACCTCGCCCCGCCGGGCGGCGCGTTCGAGGAGCGCCGCGGTGGGCCCGCGGTGCACGGAATCGAGCAGTTCGGACCGGACCAGCTCGAAGAGCCGGGGGTCACGGGCGCTCTCGGCCAGCAACCCCCAGAGCACATCCACGTCCACCGCGGCGAACCTGTCCACCATCTGCCTGAGCAGCACGTAGAGATCCGACCTGAGGGCGCCGGTGTCGGGCAGGCCGTCGGCCGTCGGCACGTCGTGCACCATCGCGGCGAAGACCAGGTCCGCCCGGCCGGGCCAGCGTCGGTACAGCACGGCCTTGCTCGTACGAGCCCGTACGGCGACGTCCCCGACGGTCAACGCGGCGTACCCGACCTCGGCCAGCTCGTCCCACACCGCCTGAATGATCGCCGACTCGAGCGCCTTCCCGCGGCGCCGAGTGGCCGGCGGCTCTGCCATGGCCCGTCCTTAAGAGTCGTTGAGTTCCTTGTCGTGCTAGCTTAGCCTTGAGTCAGAAGATACTCAGAGTTTCTTATATGGGATCGGTCCAGGTCGCGGCAGAGTCCGGCGGCGACCGTCAGCTCCAACGCCGTGCAAGGAGACCAGAAATGACAATGCCACGTGCTTTCCGGAGCCTCGGTCGAGTCGTGAACCCGATGGTGCTGCCACTCGCCCGCCGCATGCCCCCTCTCGCCCTGGTCGAACACGTCGGCCGCCGCAGTGGCAAGCGGTATCGAACCCCGGTCCAGGCGTTCAAGACCGAGCGCGGCTGGGTCGTCGCGCTGGCCTACGGCAAGGACGTCGACTGGGTCCGTAACGTGATCGCGGCCGACGGCGGCCATCTGATCCGCGGCGGCCGTCGCTACCAGCTCACCAAGCCGGAGCGCATTCACGGCAAGCCCGGACGGCGGCTGCTGCCCGGCTGGTCCCGTGTCCTCATGGCGCTCGTCAGGGTCAACGACTACGTCGAGGTCACGGCCGCCGAGGTCCCGGCCGAACTGGCGTCCTGACGAGGTCGGACCGGTGGCGCGGATTGTCAGTGGGCTGCGATAGACACGTGGTGGACAACTCCCGCAGCGGCGACCGACGAAGGGCCCCACCGGTGGACGAGACCTTGAACGAGACCGTGGACCTGACGGCCGGCCTGCCCGGCCGTACGGGTGCGATCGGCGGTATCGAATCGCTGGTCCTCGACGGCCGCCGCCTCTTCTTCGGCTTCGACTTCACGTCCGACCAGGTGCTCTCGCCGCTCATCGGCGACCCGGCGGCCATGGCCCGGTTCGCCGCGCGGCACATGCGCCAGCGCACGGGCGCCCACGACGAGCCCTACTGGGCGGCACTGGTCGGGGCCTCGGTGGACGGCTCGGACCTGGTGTGGCGCGACGAGCAGCGCGCGTTCACCACCGCGACCCTGGAGACCGGCGACACCGGCGCCGCGCACGGACACCTGCTGTATCTGCTCGACGCGGCCACGGCGGGGGACGGGCACCCGCCCGGCTCCACCGTGGCCAACTGGGACCTGCTGTTCGCGCCGTACGCCCGGGGGGCCGGACGTACGGCACGCGACGGTAACAGCCGCTAGAACAGCCGCAGTTTGTCGTCCTCGATGCCCCGCAGCGCGTTGTAGTCCAGGACCACGCACCCGATGCCGCGGTCCGTCGCGAGTACACGGGCCTGGGGCTTGATCTCCTGGGCGGCGAACAGGCCGCGGACCGGGGAGAGATGGGGGTCGCGGTTCAACAGGTCGAGATAGCGCGTCAGTTGCTCCACGCCGTCGATGTCGCCGCGGCGTTTGATCTCGATCGCGACCGTCGCGCCGTCCGCGTCGCGGCACAGGATGTCCACCGGGCCGATCGCGGTGGGGTACTCACGGCGGATCAGGCTGTAGCCGTCGCCGAGTGTCTCGATGCGGTCGGCGAGAAGCTCCTGGAGGTGTGCTTCCACGCCATCCTTGATCAGGCCTGGATCAACCCCGAGTTCATGTGACGAGTCATGGAGGATTTCCTCCATCGTGATGATCAGTTTCTCGCCCGCTTTGTTCACGACCGTCCATACTCCGACATCGTCGCCGGTGCCCTCTTTGAGAGTGCAGGGCGGAGACATCCAGTTGAGCGGTTTGTACGCCCTGTCGTCCGCGTGGATCGACACGCTCCCGTCAGCTTTGACCAGGATCAGACGGGGGGCGGTGGGCAGGTGGGCGGTGAGCCGGCCCGCGTAGTCGACGGAGCAGCGGGCGATGACGAGACGCATGGTCCGCAACGCTACTCGACTGTCGACGTTCGCCGCGATTCGCCCCTCAAGCCCCGTTCGTTTGTGGCCGGTTGTGTTCCCATTCGCCTGGTGCGGTCCGGACAGCACGCATAACGTGGATGCAGGAGGTCGCCGGTCGTGCACGCTGCGTCGTCGTCTCCCCCTTCCCTGCCCGTAAGGCCCCGGTTTGCCTGGGGTCGCGAGAGGAGAACCCATGTCGCTCGACGTCTCACCGGCACTGTTGGAGCAGGCCGAGCGAGGCGAGGTCGACGAAGCCGAATTCGTCGACTGCGTCCGGACCTCCCTGCCTTTCGCGTGGGAGATGATCAGCTCCTTGGTGGCCCAGCTGAAGGTGGACGGCGGAGAGTTCGCCGACAACCAGACGCCGCCGCCGGACGAGCAGGCACGTGGTCAGCTGCTGCGCGCACTCGCCAGTGACGCGATCCGCGGTGCGCTTCAGCGCCACTTCGGAGTGCGTCTGGCCTTCCAGAACTGTCACCGGGTCGCGGTGTTCCCGCTGGACCCCGCGGTCGACGAGAGGCTCGCCCGCTTCACTTCCATCAGGGGACAGCTGCTGAACCAGTCCCCGGAGCTCCGGGACTGCTGACGGCTTCGGTCTGTCGGCGGATTCCTGGGCCGACACAGGGATCCGCCGGACGACCGGCCCGGCCTCGCCGGGCCCGTACCTCGCCCGGCGGCCGACGTGACACCGGGCGCCCGAGCCCGAGCGCCTGCGCCCGGCATCCTGCCGCGAGGAGGCTACGCGCCGCCGCCTCAAGCCAGTTGGGGCAGCACCTCGGCCCCCATCCTCCGTACGTTCTCCTCCGTGGCCGCCAGATCCCCGGAGCCCTCGACGAGCAGCGCGAAGCGCGTGATTCCGGTTCGTTCCGCCGTGGCCGCCAGCCGGTCGGCGGCGAGCCGGGGAGGCCCCACCGGATGCAGACCGCACAGCAGCTCCGTGTACGCGACGGGATCACGCATCGACCTGTGCCTGCCGTCCACCGTGACATGCGCGCCGAGGCCCTGCCGCAGCCAGCCCGGCATGGCCTTCACCAGTGTCTCGGTCGCCTCCGTACGGCCGTCGGCGATCTGTGCCACTCCCGCCGACACGTGCGCCGCGCCGTCGGCCTCCTCGGGCGTGCGGCCGGCGGCGATGGCGTGGGTACGCCAGAGGGCCACCATCTCGGCCTTCTCCTCGTCCCCGCAGTGCATCCCCAGCAGCATCGGCAGCCCCCGCTCGGCCGCCAGCCGCACGCTCTTCGGGGACGTGCACGCCACGACCACCTCGGGCCCGCCGGCGCCGTCGATCAGTTCGTCCGGCCTTGGTACGACGGGGACTTCACGGAACCGGTAGCGCTCGCCGTCCGCCGACACCCGGGCGTCGCGCAGCCAGCGCAGCAGCAGGTCGAGCGATTCGGGGAAGTCCCGTTCGTACGCCTGGAGACCCGACCCGAAGACCTCCAGGTCGACCCAGGGCCCGCCCCGGCCCACGCCGAGCGAGAAGCGCCCACCGGAGAGCAGGTGCAGCAACGCCGCCTGCTCGCCGAGCGCCACCGGATGTATGTTCGGCAACACGCTGACCGCCGTGCCCACCCGTATGCGCCGGGTACGCCCCAGCAGCAGGCCGGCCAGTGTCACGGCCGACGGGCAGGTGCCGTACGGCACGAAGTGGTGCTCGGCCAGCCAGACCGAGTCCAGTCCGGACTCCTCGGCGACCTCCGCCGTCCGCACCGCTCTGTGCAGCGCTTCCCCCTGGCCCTGGCCCGGGAACTGGGCCGCCAGTACAAAAGCTCCAACTCGCATCGCCTTCTGCCTCCTTGCGGCTGACGCGGCTCCCCCCTGCTGGCATTAACGTCTGACACGTGCCATGGGCACGGGCGCCACGGAAGTTGTTGCGATTGTCCGCTAACTGCACCGTGCGGGTGCCCACGGTCTCACGCCGCACGGGCATGGCACCGGGAGAGCGGCCCGTACGCTGGAGGGGAACCGTGCTGTCAGCCCCGTGAGGTGTCATGTGTCCCCGCGCCGCAACCGCCCCCGAGGCGGCGAGACCCCGACCGACCACGCCGGAGAGGCGACGGACCGGTACGGCGGCTTCCAGCGGACCGAGTCCTGGCAGGGCGAGGAATGGGCGGTCCGGACCGTCGCGGGCGCGAGCGCCGCGGGCAAGCGGTACCGCTGCCCCGGCTGCGACCAGGAGATCCCCTCGGGTGTGCCGCACGTGGTGGCGTGGCCGGAGTACGGCGGCGTGGACGACCGGCGGCACTGGCACAAGGCGTGCTGGAACGCGAAGGACCGCCGCGCCTCGCGGGTGCAGCGGTCCCGTAACGCGCCGAAGTTCTGAGCGCCGGCGTTCCGGGCGCCGGAGCCGAACCGGGCGCGACGGACCGTCCGGGCGCGACCGACGCCGTACCGGCCCGACACCCGCCAACTCGCCTTACACGTCGCGCCGGTTGAGCGCGAAGGTGGCGAGGGCCATCATCGCGGCCGTGGCACCCGCCCCGATGAACAGCGGGTCCCAGCCGCTCGGCCCGGACCCGGTCATCGAGGTGTCGTAGAGCACCGCGAGCTGGCTCGGGATCGAGTACGAGAAAAGGGCTTCCTGCACGTCCGCCAGCGACGGCGAGAACATGAACATGGCCAGCACCAGCGGCAGCAGGACCACCCCGATCATGATGGTGATCGCGCCCGCCGAGTGCCGGATGAGCGCGCCGACGGCCAGGGCCAGCAGGCCCAGCAGCGCCACGTAGAGCCCGACCCCGAACGTGGCCCGCAGCCACTCCTCGCCGCTCGGCGAGCGCCCGTCCAGGATCGCGACCTGGATGCCGCCCACCAGGGCCGCCGTCACCGTCGTGGTCGTGAACACCAGCAGGAAGAAGACGATCGACTTCGCCGCCAGCACCCGGCCCCGGCTGGGGCAGGCGGTCAGGGTGGTGCGGATCATGCCCGTGCCGTACTCGGACGCGATCGTCAGCACGCCGAGGGTGATCACACAGATCGAGCCCAGCAGTACGCCGAAGAAGCCCATCGGCAGCATCGACTCCCCGTCGGGGGCGGGCTCCGAGAGGGAGATGGCCCACGCCACGAGCGAGCCGATGCCCACCATCAGGACGATCATGACGCCGAGCGTCCACACGGTGGAGCGGACGGACCGGATCTTGGTCCACTCCGAGGCGAGCGCGTCACCGAGGGTGGCCCGGCGGACCGGGATCGGCGAGATGTACGACCCGAGGGGCTGGCCGCCCGGCCAGATCGGGGCCTGCGGCTGCTCGTACGGGGCGGTCATCGGGCGTCCTCGGTGCTCTCGGCCGCGGCTGCGGTCTCGTCGGGCTTCGCGTCGCTCAGGCTTTTGGCGAAGTCGGCGGCGGTCGCCGGGGCGGGCGCGGGCTTCGCGGGCGGGGCAGCGGGTGCGGGTGCGAATGCGGGCGCCGACGGGGCGGCGGGCGGCGCGGCGACCGCATCGGCCGGCGCGTCCGTCGCGTACGGGTTCTCCCCCGGAGGCGGCGGCGGGTACCAGCCCTGCGTCGGCACGTCGGGCACGACCGGCGGCTCGTACAGCTGCACCGCGTAGCCCTGCTGCGGCGGCGGCGCGAAACCGGCGAGCTGATCGGCCGTCGACCGGTAGTCCACGGCGCTCTGCGTCAGCCGCATGTACGCCTCCTCCAGCGACGCCTGGTGCGGGGACAGCTCCCAGAGCCGTACGTCCGACTCGTGCGCCAGATCGCTGATACGGGGCAGCGGCAGCCCGGTGACCCGCAGCGCGCCGTCCGGCTCGGACAGCACCTGGCCGCCCGCCTCGCCCAGCGCGACGATCAGCTTCTCGCGGGCCTCCGGGGCGGTCGGAGCGGGGCGGATCCGCGCGAAGTCCGCCGAGTTGTGCGAGATGAAGTCCTTGACGCTCATGTCGGAGAGCAGCTGCCCGCGCCCGATCACGATCAGATGTTCCGCCGTCACGGCCATCTCGCTCATCAGGTGCGAGGAGACGAAGACCGTACGGCCCTCGGACGCCAGCTGCTTCATCAGATTGCGGACCCAGAGGATGCCCTCCGGGTCGAGCCCGTTCACCGGCTCGTCGAAGAGCAGCACCTGCGGGTCGCCGAGCAGCGCGGCGGCGATGCCGAGCCGCTGGCCCATACCGAGGGAGTAGCCCTTGGAGCGGCGCCGTGCCACGTCCTGGAGGCCCACCACGCCCAGTACCTCGTCCACGCGGGCCGCCGGGATGCCGGAGAGCTGCGCGAGCGACAGCAGGTGGTTGCGGGCGCTGCGCCCGCCGTGCACCGCCTTGGCGTCGAGGAGCGCGCCGACCTGGCGGGGCGCGTTGGGAAGCTGCCGGAAGGTGTGCCCGCCGACGGTCACATGGCCGGCGGTCGGCTGGTCGAGGCCGAGGATCATCCGCATGGTCGTCGACTTGCCGGAACCGTTGGGGCCCAGGAACCCGGTGACGGTACCGGGCCTCACCTGGAAGGAAAGGTTGTACACGGCCGTCTTGGCGCCGTAGCGCTTCGTCAGGCCGACTGCCTCGATCATTCTCCAGCCCCATCGACAGTTCAGTCAGGTGGTCGGGGCAGTGGCCGCTCCGGGCCGACGGCCCCCGTTAGAGTTAGGAGGATATCCGGGCCTTGACGGTTCCAGCCAAGTCGTTACGGCGGAGCGGCGGCGAGGAGCTTCCCGGGATCCCCAGAGGGACGGCGGCCGCGGACAGCGCCTACGCGTCGCGCTTCTTCAGTACGAGATAGCCGCCGGCCAGCGCGGCGACGACCCACAGCACCATGATCCCCATGCCTTCCCAGGGACTGTACGGAGCCGGGGTCGAGTTCAGCGCGTCGGGAACCACCTGCATGATCTTGGAGCCCGCCTGGTCGGGGAAGTACTTGGCGACCTCCTTCGCCTTCGGCACGGACGCGAGGATCTGCGAGACGAGGAAGAAGAACGGCATCAGGATGCCGAGCGACAGCATCGAGCTGCGCAGCATCGTCGCGACGCCCATCGAGAACAGCGCGATCAGCCCCATGTAGAGACCGCTGCCGATGACCGCGCGCAGCACGTCCGGCTCGCCGATGTTCGTCCCGTGGTCGCCGAGCGCCGCCTGGCCGAGGAAGAACGCGACGAAGCCGGTGACGATCCCGACCCCCAGGGCCAGCGCCCCGGCGACCAGGAGCTTGCTGAAGAGGAACGTGCCCCGCTGCGGTACGGCGGCGAGCGAGGTGCGGATCATGCCCGAGCTGTACTCCGAGCCGACGACCAGGACGCCGAAGACCACCATCGCCAGCTGACCGAGAATCATCCCGGAGAAGCTCACGAAGGTCGGGTCGAAGGTGGCGCGCTCGGCGTCCGACAGATCGTCGAACGTGGAGCCGAACAGCAGGGACAGACCGAAGCCCATCGCCACGGTCACGAGGAACGCGACGGCGAGGGTCCAGATCGTGGAGGAGACCGTACGGATCTTGGTCCACTCGGACTGGAGGACCGCTGGTACCGATGCCATGGGTCAGGCTCCCTTGCCCTGGTTGTCGTGCTGTCCCCACTGGGGACCCGGGGCCGTGTTGGCCGCCGGGGCCACGCGGTCGCCGCCGGAATGGGCGTGGTACTCGACCGACTCGGCCGTCATCTGCATGAACGCCTCTTCCAGCGAGGCGCGTTGGGAGCTCAGCTCATGCAGCGTGAGCCGGTGCCGGGCGGCCAGGTCACCGATCTCCTCGGCGGTGGAGCCGTCGACCTCCAGCGCGCCGTCGGCCGCCTCCACGACGGAGATACCGCCCTGGTGCAGCGCGTCGCGCATCTCCTCGCGCTGCGGGGAGCGGAGCCGTACGAAACTCCGTGAGTTCTCCTGGATGAAATCCGCCATCGAGGTGTTCGCCAGGAGCTTTCCCTGCCCGATCACGATCAAGTGATCGGCGGTCAGCGCCATTTCACTCATCAGATGGCTGGAAACGAAGATCGTCCTGCCTTGGCCCGCGAGGGCTTTCATCAGGTTGCGAATCCAGTGAATGCCCTCCGGGTCCAGACCATTCACCGGTTCGTCGAACATCAGGATCTCTGGATCACCGAGCAGCGCCGCCGCGATTCCCAGCCGTTGGCCCATACCAAGCGAGAAGCCTTTCGACTTCTGCTTGGCCACGGCCGTCAGACCGACGGTGTCGAGGACCTCGTTGACCCGGCTCACCGGGATGCGATTGCTCTGGGCCAGACACAGGAGGTTGTTGTACGCGCTCCGCCCGCCGTGCATGGCCTTCGCGTCGAGCAGCGCGCCGATGTACTTCACCGGCTCCGAGAGCTCCCGGTAGTGCTTCCCGTCGATCCGGACCGATCCACCGGTCGGGATGTCCAGGTCCAGCATCATCCGCATCGTCGTCGACTTGCCGGCTCCGTTGGGTCCCAGAAAACCCGTCACCACCCCTGGCCGGACCTGGAAGGAGAGGTGGTCGACCGCGATTTTCTTCCCGAAACGTTTGGTGAGCCCTTCGACCTCGATCATGCGGACAACCTAAGGGCGCGCAAAGCCCCCCGCCACTCCACTGGCGGGGGGCTTGCACGATCGTTACTTACGGAACGGATCCGTCTATCGGCCGTACACCGGCCGTCCAGCTGTCCTAGCGCGACTGCTGCGCCGGGACACCGCGGGAGATCGGCTCGTCCTCGGCCGGCGTACCCGCCGCGGCGACGGCCGCACCGGTCAGCGTGGCCAGCATCTCGCGGACGTTGGTCAGCTGGGCGTTGATCGAGTCGCGGCGGTTGGTGAGCGCCGCCAGCTCGCGCTCCGATTCGCTGCGGATCCGGTCGGCCTTGGCGTTCGCGTCGGCCACGATGTCCTCGGCCTGGCGCTGAGCGGTCTCCACCGTCTGACGGGCGCGACGCTCCGCGTCCGTACGGAGCTTCTCCGCCTCCAGACGCAGCTGCTCGGCGCGGTGCTCGATCTCCGCCAGGCGCTTCTCCGCCTTCGCCTGACGCGAGGCCAGATCACGCTCGGACTGCTCACGCCGCTTGGCGAGGTTCGTCTCGAAGTCCGCGGCGGCCTGGGCGGCCTTGGCGCGGGTCTCCTCGAAGAGCGCGTCCGCCTCCTCGCGCTTCTGCTGAGCGTCCTTCTGCGCCTCGGTGCGCAGGGTCGAGGCTTCGCCCTTCGCCTTCTCGACGATGCGGACGCCCTCGTCCTCGGCCTTCGCCTTGCGCTCGGCGGAGAACGCCTCGGCGTCGTTGCGCACCTGCTGGGCCGCCGACTCCGCCAGCTCACGGTGCTGTTCGGCCGCGCGACGGGCCTCTTCGCGCAGGTCCTTCGCCTCCTCCTCGGCGAGGCGGAGGATCTTCTCAACGCGCGCTCCCAGGCCGGCGTACGACGGCTCCGCGTCGGTGACCTGGGCCTGAGCGTTCTGCGTTTCGAGGTGGAGCTCCTCGATGCGCTTTTCCAGTGCAGTGATCCGTGCGAGAGCGCTGTCACGGTCGGCGACGAGTTTGGTAATGCGGTCATCCACCTGACCGCGGTCGTAACCACGCCGCACGAGCTCGAAGCCGAATGGGGAGGAAGTGTCGCTCATGGGGTTCCTGTCGAATGAGACCGGTGAGGTGATAGGGGGAATCCTAGGGGCCGAAGCGGCGTGTCATCGAGCGGATGCCGGTTTGATCTGGAGAATGTCCAGCCTTTTGAGTGGTAAGGGCCCGTCGTGTGGAACTTGCCGGGCTCGCGTGCCCTGGCACACACACTCGCCGCGTTGTCGTCGGTCGGCATGGCTCCGCCATGCCTCCCTCCTCCGCCTTGCGATCGCACGCGCCAACGAGACATCAGCCGCTGCGCGGCGGGCGCTCGCTGATCCGGCCTGCTCCACACGACAGGCCCTAACTGTCCGACGGCTTGCCACCCGAACGGGTAACACCTGCTGCCGCACCCGCCTTGACGCTACCCCCGCCGGTGCCGCCACCTGAACCCGTCTTGCCACTCGCGGCCGGTGTCTCAAAGGATTCCAACGCTTCCAACACATCCTGGACACGGGAGATCTCGGCCTGGATGTCCTCGCGCCTGCGTACCAGGACGTCGAGTTCACGCCTGCCCTCCTCGACGGTGCGGGTGGCCTCGTCCTGGGCGTCGGCGCGCAACTTCTCGCCCTCGCGGGTCAGTTCGGCCTTCTTCAGCTCCGCTTCCTTCAGCAGCGCCTCGGCCTTCTTCACCGCCGCGATCCGGACCTTGCTCGCTTCCGAACCGGCCTCCGCCACCAGGGACTTGGCCTTCTCCTCGGCCTCCGCCAGCTGCTCGGTGGCCGCCTTGACCAGCTTGTCGACGCGTTCGCCCGCGTTCTTCATCTGCTCGGCCGTCTCGCGGCGCGCCCGTTCGTGGAGCTGGTCGATCTCGCCCTCGACCCGGGTCCGCAACTCCTCGGTGCGCTCGCGGATGGCCGTGGAGTCCCGGCGCGCGCCGACGAGCAGTTCGTCGGCGTCCGTACGGGCCTTCTCCACCAGGGAGTTGCCCTCGACCGTCGCGTCCGACGTGATGCGCGCCGCCTCGGAGCGCGCGGCGCCCACCATCGTGTCGGCCTGCGCCTCGGCCTCGGTGGCGGCGCGCAACGCCTCCTCCTGGGCCTTGTTGATGAGCTGGTCGGCCTGCTCGGCCGCGTCCGCACGGCGCTTGGACGCGTTCGCCCGGGCGTCGTCGAGGAGCCGGTCCGACTCCGTGATCGCCTCGCTGACGGTCCGTTCGGCCATCGCCTCGGCGTCCGACCTGATCTGCGCGGCCTCCGTACGGAGCCGTTCGGCGGCCCGCTGGGCCGAGTTGACCGTCTCGGCGGCCTCGGCGCGCATACGCTCCGACTCGCTCGACGCCTCGTTGATGAGCCGGTCCGCCTGCTCCGCGGCGTCGCCCCGGATGCGGTTGGCGTCGTCGCGCGCCTCCTGCCGGGCACGGGCCGCGTCCTGCTCGGCGGCGGCCAGCGAGTCCGACGCCTCGGTCCGTACACGCTGCGCGTACTCCGAGGTCTCCGCGCGCAGCCGCTCCGCCTCGGTGACGGCCTCGCCGACGGTGCTCTCGGCCAGCGCCTGCGCGGCGTCCGTCTCCTCCTGGGCGCGGGCGCGCAGCCGTGCCACGTCCTCCGCGGCGCGCTCGCGCTCGGCGTACGCGTCGGAGCGGACCCGGTCCGCCTCCTCCTGCGCCTCCGACCTCGTCCGGTCCGCGGCGTGCTCGGCGGCGGAGCGCAGTCCGGCGATCTCCTGCTCGGCCTGGTCGTGCAGCCCGGCGACCGCGTCCCGTACCTGCTGCGCCGTCTGCTCGGCGGCCGACACCATCTCGGTGGCGCGGAAGTCCGCCTCCTCGACCAGCCGCGCCGCCTCGGTCTGCGCCTCGTCGACCCGCTTCCGGGCCGACGCCAGCAAGTCCTCGCTCTGCTCGCGGGCCCGCTCGCGCTCCTGGTCCGCCTCCGTACGCGCGGCGGCCAGCAGCTCCTCGGCCTCACGGCGGCGGCGGCCCGCCTCCTCCTGCGCGGCGTCCAGCGCCTCGGCGGCCTCGGCCGCCACGCGCTCGGCCGCGGCGCCGGCCTCGGCACGCAGCCGGTCCGCGCTCTCCTGGGCCTCCGTCTTGATCCGCTCGGCCTCCTGGGCGGCCTCGTCGCGCAGCCGTACGGCGGTCGACTCGCCCTCCGCGCGGGAGCGGCCCGCGTCCTCGGCCGCCTCGGTGCGCAGCCGCTCGGCCTCCTGCTCGGCCTGGGCCTGGAGCGTACGCAGCCGCTCGGCGGCCTCGGTGCGCAGCCGCTCGGTCTCCTCGGCGGCCTCCCGGCGGATACGCTCACTCTCGGCGCGCGCGTCGGTCAGCGCCGACTCCGCGCCGCTCAGGCGCTGTTCGGCCTCGGTGTGCAGCCGGGTCAGCTCGTCGGACGCCTCGTCCTTACGGGCCTCGACACCGCGCTCGGTCTCCTCGCGCAGCTCGGCCGCGGCCCGCTCGGCGGCGGCCTTCGTCGCCTCCGCCTGCTCCTCGCCCTCGGCGCGCAGCCGGTCGGCCTCGGCGCGGGTGCGCTCCAGGGTCTCCTCGGCCTGCTTGCGCAGCGTCGTGGCGCGCTCGATGGCCTCCGTACGGACGCGCTCGCTGTCCGTGGACGCGGTGGCGCGCATCTCGTCGGCGTCGGCGCGCGACTTGGTCAGCAGCTCCTCGGCGGTGCTGGCCGCCTCCTCGATCTGCTGGACGGCCTCACGGCGCGCCTCGCTCCGGATGCGCTCGCCCTCGGCGACGGCCTCGGACCGCAGGGTCTCGGCCTCGCCGCGCAGCCGGCG
The DNA here is from genome assembly GCF_042667665.1 of Streptomyces sp. NPDC057307. Taxonomy (NCBI): domain Bacteria; kingdom Bacillati; phylum Actinomycetota; class Actinomycetes; order Kitasatosporales; family Streptomycetaceae; genus Streptomyces; species Streptomyces sp. NPDC057307. Next base: position 12,714 of record NZ_JBHUZM010000073.1, read on the forward strand.
CGCCTCCTCCTGCAGCTCGACCGTCTTGGCCCGGTACTCCTTGGTGTCGTCCTTGGCCGCGCCCTTGAGCTGGTCGGCCTGCTCGGCCGCCTCGCCGCGCAGCCGGTCCGCCTCGGCTTCCGCCTCGCGGCGGATCCGCTCGGCCTCCTCGCTCGCGGCGCGGGTGGTGGCCCTGGCGTCCTCGGACGCCTTGGTGAGGACCTCCTCGGCCGAACGGGCCGCCTTGGCGAGCTGGGCGGCGGAGTCCTCCGCGGCGGCCGTACGGGCCTTCTCGGCGGCCTCGGCGACCATCTTCTCGGCCTCGGCGCGGGCGTCGGCGAGCGCCTGCTCGGCCTCCGACTTCAGCGCCTCCGACTCCTTCGTCGCCTCGCCGACGAGCCGGGCGATCTCGGACTTGGCGGTACGGGTGCGCTGCTCGTACTGGGTCTCGGCGCCGGCCAGCCGCTTGACCGCGGTCTCCTTGGCCTCGGCGACCATCTTCTCGGCCTCGGCGCGGGCCTCGCGCAGCCGCTCGTCCGCCTCCTGTATGCGCTGTTCGGCCGACCGGCTCAGCTCGCCGGCCTGCTGGCGCGCCTGGTCGGACTCGGCCGTCGTCGTCGTACGGAGCTGCTCGGCGTGGCTGGTGGCCTCCTGCGCCTGCGTGGACGCGGCGTTGAGCAGCCGCTCGGCGTCCTTGCGGGCGCGCTGCAGGATCGCCTCGGCCTCGGCACGGGCGGTCTCGGACTCGGCGCCGAGCCGGCGGCGGGCCTCCTCGGCGACCCGGGTGGCCTCGGCGCGCGCGGCGGCCAGGGACTTCTCGGCCTCGGCGCGGGACTCGTCCAGCAGCCTGCGGGCCTGCGTCTCCGTGCGGCCGCGCAGCTGCTCGGCCCAGGCGACGTTCTCGTTGACGTGCGACTCGACGGTCTGGCGGCGCTCTGCCAGCTCCTGGTCGAGCCGCTGGCGGCGCTGGACGGCCTCGGCGTGCAACTCGGCCTGGAGCCTGGCCTGATGCTCGGCGTGCTCCTGGAGGATGCGCTGCGTCTGGGCGCGGGCGTCGCGCAGCTCACGCTCGGCGTCGGTGCGCAGCTGGTCGGCCTGGATCTGCGCGTTGCGGAGCATCTGCTCGGCCTGGTAGCCGATGTCGGCGTTGTCGTAGGAGGGCCGGGACGCGAGACTGCGGCGCGCCTCGTGGAGTTTCGCGCGCAGCACTTCGACCTGGTAACCGAGGTCTTCGGCGTGCTGGACGGCCTTCTCCCGCGCGGTCTTCAGCCGATCCATCTCGGCTTCGAACCGCGAAAGGTGGTCGTCGTCAGCTCGGTGGCTCTCCTGGCGTTCGTAGCCCCGCACTGCGCGGTCCCATCCGTCCCCTGGTCGCAACTCTGCAATAGGTACCGCCCGACGGGCGAACGGCCCCCCGGGGAATGGTGACAGATCATCGGCCGAGGCGCCGCCCCGACCCGGCCCCGGCCCGGAGCGGCCCACTCTACCGGGCCGGGAATCGTTCGGGTCAGTGCTCCGAAGGCTTCGCGGCGGAGGTGACGAGTTCCGTCAGGACGCCGTGGCAGTCCTTGGGGTGGAGGAACGTGATGCGCGAGCCCATCGAGCCGGTGCGCGGCTCCTCGTACAGCACCCGTACTCCCTTCTCCCTGATGGCCTCCGAGTCGCCGTCGACGTCGGCGGTGCCGAAGGCGATGTGGTGCACGCCCTCGCCGTTCTTGGCCAGCCACTTGCCCACGGCCGAGTCCTCCCGGATCGGTTCGAGGAGCTGCAGGTAGGAGGCCCCGCCGTCCGACGTCTCGTTGATCTTGAGCATGGCCTCCCGTACGCCCTGCTCCTCGTTGATCTCGGTGTGGAAGACCTCGAAGCCGTAGGTGGCCCGGTAGAACTCGACGGTCGCGTCGAGATCGTGACAGGCGATTCCGATGTGGTCGATTCGCGTCAGCATCCGCATAGTGCAGCGCCTACCGCGCGGTTACGCAACGTGCGCGCTGTCACACTCGCGGCCGGGTGACCCGGGACCTGTGCGCTCAGTACATTTGGTGAACCCTCGTTAACCCTCAATCCTCAGGCAAAGGGGTCGCATCTCATGCCGGATTCGAACACCACCACTTCCGTCATCGTCGCGGGTGCCCGTACGCCCATGGGCAGGCTGCTCGGATCGCTGAAGTCCTTCTCCGGCGCCGATCTCGGCGGCTTCGCCATCAAGGCCGCGCTGGAGCGGGCCGGCGTCACGGGCGAGCAGGTGCAGTACGTGATCATGGGGCAGGTGCTCCAGGCCGGGGCGGGGCAGATCCCGGCACGCCAGGCCGCGGTCAAGGCCGGCATCCCGATGAACGTCCCCGCGCTGACGATCAACAAGGTCTGCCTCTCCGGCCTCGACGCGATCGCGCTGGCCGACCAGCTGATCCGCGCGGGCGAGTTCGACGTCGTGGTCGCCGGCGGCCAGGAGTCCATGACCAACGCGCCGCATCTGCTGCCGAAGTCCCGCGAGGGCTACAAGTACGGCGCGATCGAGATGCTGGACGCCATGGCGCACGACGGTCTGACCGACCCCTTCGAGTCCATCGCGATGGGCGCCTCCACGGAGAAGCACAACACCCGCCTCGCCATCGCCAGGCCGGAGCAGGACGAGGTCGCGGCGGCCTCCCACCAGCGGGCCGCCGCCGCGCAGAAGAACGGTGTCTTCCAGGCCGAGATCACACCCGTCGAGATCCCGCAGCGCAAGGGCGACCCGGTGGTCTTCGACCAGGACGAGGGCATCCGCCCCGAGACCACCGCCGAGTCCCTGGGCAGGCTGCGGCCCGCCTTCGCCAAGGACGGCACCATCACGGCGGGCTCCTCGTCGCAGATCTCCGACGGCGCGGCGGCCGTGGTGGTCATGAGCAAGGCCAAGGCGCAGGAGCTGGGTCTGGAGTGGATCGCGGAGATCGGCGCGCACGGCAACGTGGCGGGGCCGGACAACTCGCTCCAGTCGCAGCCCGCCAACGCGATCCGGCACGCCCTGAAGAAGGAGGGCATCGCCGTCGAGGACCTGGACCTGATCGAGATGAACGAGGCGTTCGCCGCGGTCGCCGTCCAGTCGACCAAGGAGCTGGGCGTGTCCCCTGAAAGGGTGAACGTGAACGGCGGTGCCATCGCGCTCGGCCACCCGATCGGCATGTCCGGCGCCCGGCTGGTGCTGCACCTGGCGCTCGAACTGCGGCGGCGCGGCGGCGGGGTCGGTGCGGCGGCCCTGTGCGGCGGCGGCGGACAGGGCGACGCCCTGATCGTACGGGTGCCGAAGGCGTAGGTCCCTCTTTCCCCTTCAGCAACCAGGAACGGAGCGCGGTACGGATGACGGTGGACGTCCCCCAGCTGGTGGCCCAGGCCCGGGAGGGCCGGCCCAGGGCGGTGGCCCGGTTGATCTCGCTGGTCGAAGGGGCGTCGCCGCAACTGCGCGAGGTGATGGCCGCGCTGGCGCCGCTGGCGGGCGGCGCGTACGTCGTCGGGCTCACCGGGTCGCCCGGTGTCGGCAAGTCGACCTCGACGTCCGCCCTGGTGTCCGCGTACCGGAAGGCGGGCAAGCGCGTCGGCGTCCTGGCCGTCGACCCGTCGTCCCCCTTCTCCGGGGGAGCGCTGCTGGGCGACCGGGTCCGGATGTCCGACCACGCGTCGGATCCCGGCGTCTACATCCGCTCCATGGCGACCCGCGGCCATCTCGGCGGGCTCGCCTGGGCGGCGCCGCAGGCGATCCGGGTGCTCGACGCGGCCGGCTGCGACGTGATCCTGGTGGAGACCGTCGGGGTCGGGCAGTCGGAGGTGGAGATCGCCTCGCAGGCGGACACCTCGGTGGTGCTGCTCGCGCCCGGTATGGGGGACGGCATCCAGGCGGCCAAGGCCGGGATCCTGGAGATCGGTGACATCTACGTCGTCAACAAGGCGGACCGGGACGGCGCCGACGCGACCGCCCGCGAGCTGAACCACATGCTCGGCCTCGGGGAGGCCCGAGGCCCCGGCGACTGGCGCCCGCCGATCGTCAAGACCGTGGCGGCGCGGAACGAGGGCATCGACGAGGTCGTCGAGGCGCTGGAGAAACACCGCGCGTGGCTGGAGAAGCACGACGTCCTCGCCGAACGACGGGCCCGCCGCGCGGCCCGCGAGGTCGAGACCATCGCCGTCACGGCGCTCCGCGAACGCATCGACGACCTGCGCGGCGACCGCCGCCTGGGCGCGCTGGCGCAGCGGATCGTCGCGGGCGAACTGGACCCGTACGCGGCGGCGGACGAACTGGTGGCGGGCCTGACGGGCGGGTAGCGCGGGGCCCGTGCCGCCGGGCCCGCCCGGCGGCGGGACCGGTGACGCGAAGTGCCGGTGGCAGAGGAGGGGGGATCGGTCCTCTGCCACCGGCTGCTCGACGGACGCCCCGCGCGGGGCGGGGCGTCGGGTGCCGTACGCGGGAGGTCAGTCGTCGTCGCCGTCGTCGTCACCGCGGTCGTCGTGACCGTCGTCGTCCCGGCCGTCGTCGTCGCCGTGGTCGTCGTCCCGGTCATCGCGGTCGTCCGCGCGGTCGTCCCGGTCGTCGCTGTCGTCGTCCCGGTCCGCCGCCACCGCGCCGGAGGACATGTCGACCGTCACCGCGTGCGAACGGCCGTCCTCGCCCCGCACCGTCACCTCCCAGTGGTCGGCCTTCCGGTCGTCGTCGTCCGCGTCGATCGACGTCACGGCGCCGGGGTGCTTCTTGAGCGCGGCCGCCGCCGCTCCCCGGGCGTCCACCTTCGCGCCGCGCACCGCGGCACGCTCGCCCCGGTCGTCGTCGCTGTCGTCGTCGTTGTCGTTGTCCGCGCGGACCGTGCCGGTGGCGGCGTCGACCCGCAGGTCGTACCACTTGCCGTCCTGGCCGAAGATGTCGACCTCCCAGTGACGGCCGGCGGACGAGCCGTCGTCGTCGTCACCGTCGTCGTCCAGGTCGACGGACGCCACCTTGCCCGCGTGCTGCTTCAGCGCGGCGGCCGCGGCCTGCTCGGCGGTGACCTTCGAGCCCGCCGCCGGGGCCTTGGTGTCGTCCTTGCCGTTGCCGTTCCCGTTGACGTCGTCCCTGTCGTCCCTGTCGTCGTTGAAGCCGTCGTCGGCGTCGTCGTCGCGGTTGTCGTCCGTGGCCCCCGCACCGTTCACCAGCGACGCCGAGGAGACCGTCTTCGGCGCGGTGTCCCCGCCGTTGTCGGTGGCTGCCAGGGCGACCGTGGTGTACGTGCCGGCGCCGATCAGAGCGGCGGCGGTGATGCTGGCGATGACAAGATTGCGCTTCATGAGGGTTCCTCCCCGTCGGGCCGTTTCGCTTGACCTCAATCTGGCTGAGGGAAGCTGAAGGCAGCCTGAAGCCACCTGAAGGTTTCTTCAGGTTCGTTTTGGGAGGCTGTGCTCATGCGCCTGTTGATTGTTGAGGACGAGAAGCGGCTCGCGGTGTCCCTGGCCAGAGGCCTGCGGGCCGAGGGCTTCGCCGTGGACGTCGTGCACGACGGCCTCGAAGGGCTGCATCTGGCGGGTGAGGGCGCGTACGACCTGATCGTGCTCGACATCATGCTGCCCGGCATGAACGGCTACCGCGTCTGCGCCGCCCTGCGCGCCGCCGGCAACGACGTACCGATCCTGATGCTGACGGCCAAGGACGGCGAGTACGACGAGGCGGAGGGCCTGGACACCGGCGCCGACGACTATCTGACCAAGCCGTTCTCGTACGTGGTGCTCGTCGCACGGGTCAAGGCGCTGCTGCGCCGCCGGGGTTCCGCCGGGGCCTCGCCCGTCCTGCGCATCGGCACCCTCACCGTCGACACCGCGACCCGCCGGGTCCACCGCGAGGACACCGAAGTCACCCTCACCGCCAAGGAGTTCGCGGTCCTCGAACAACTCGCGGTCCGCGCCGGCCAGATCGTCGGCAAGCCCGAGATCCTGGAGCACGTCTGGGACTTCGCGTACGACGGCGACCCCAACATCATCGAGGTCTACATCAGCGCGCTGCGCCGCAAGCTCGGCCCCACGACGATCCAGACGGTGCGCGGCGCCGGGTACCGGCTGGTGGCCGTATGAGACGCCGTCCCTTCTCCTCCGTACGGTCCCGGGCCGCGCTCGCCGCGACCGCCGTGGTGGCCGTGGCACTGGTGGCCGCCGCGATCGCCCTGCTGTTCGCGCTCAGCTCGAACCTGACCGGCCAGGCGGAAGGGCAGGCCGACCAGTTCTCCAACGAGGTCGCCCAGCAGATCGCGAGACAGGTGCCCGTCGGCAAACTGGATCTGGAGGGGAGCGAGGACCACCCGACCCAGGTGACCGACGCGAAGGGCCGGCTGCTCAGGGCGAGTGAGGACCTGGAGAAGATCACCGGCACCGGGGTGTCCGCCGTGAAACCCGCGTCGCCCGCGCCCACGACGGCGCCGACCCCCACTCCCACCCCCACGCCCACCCCGACCGGTGACGACGACGATGACGACAGCGGCGGTGACGACGACAGCGGGGACGACAGCGACGACGACAGCCCGGCTCCGGGCGAGCCGGTGGACGGAACGGTCACCGTGGACGTGAAGCACCACACCGGAACCGCGACCGTCGACGGCAGGACCGTGGACTACGTCTTCGCCGAGCGCCGCGTCAACGACCTCGCGGGCGGCCCGTACACCGTCTTCACGGGCGCCTCGCTCGCCTCGCAGCAGAGCGCGGTCCGCGCGACCACCGTCGCGATGGCCATCGGCGTACCCGCCCTGCTGATCGTCGTCGGCGGCGTGACCTGGCTGGTCACCCGGCGCGCGCTGCGGCCCGTGGAGGGCATCCGGCGCGAGATGGCGGCCATCACCGCCTCCGAGGATCTGACCAGGCGGGTGCCCGAGCCGGGCACCTACGACGAGGTCGCCAAGCTGGCCCGTACGACCAATGAGACGCTGACCGCGCTCGAAGCCTCCGTCGACCGCCAGCGGCGCTTCGTCGCCGACGCCTCGCACGAACTGCGCAGTCCCATCGCCTCGCTCCGCACGCAGCTCGAAGTGGGCGAGGCGCACCCGGAGTTGCTGGACGTGCCGGGCGCGGTGGCCGACACCGTACGGCTCCAGCAGCTCGCCGCCGACCTGCTGCTGCTCGCCCGGCTGGACGCGGGGGAGCAGGCCGGGCGCAAGCGGCTGGATCTGGTCGCGCTGGTGCGCGAGGAGGTCTCGCAGCGGTCGACCGACCGGATCCCGGTGACGCCGGACGTCGGGGGCAGCGCCGAAGTGACGGGCTCGCGCGGTCAGTTGGCGCGGGTGCTGGGCAATCTGCTGGACAACGCCCAGCGGCACGCGGCGGGCGAGGTACGGGTCACGGTGCGCCGCGAGGGCGGCCAGGTGGTGCTCGCGGTCTCCGACGACGGGTCGGGGGTGCCGGAGGAGGAGCGGGAGCGGATCTTCGAGCGGTTCGTACGGCTCGACGACGCCCGCAGCAGGGACGACGGCGGCGCGGGGCTGGGTCTCGCCATCGCCCGCGACGTGGCGCACCGGCACGGCGGCACGCTGGACGTCGGCCGGGCCGAGGCGGGCGGCGCGCTGTTCGAGCTGCGCCTGCCCGCCGCCGGCCGGGATCCGGAGCGGCCGGTCCCCGCCGGTGCGTCAGCTCTTGGCGCGGCGCCCGCGCAGGTGCTCGGCGACCGGCGTGAGTGACTGGCTCAGCGCGGTGAGCGCCTCGGGCGGCAGCAGGTCGAAGAAGTGCTTCCGTACGGAGGCGACGTGGTGCGGGGCGACGCGCTGCATCGTCTCCATGCCCTGATCGGTGAGGACGGCGAAGAGGCCGCGGCGGTCGGACTCGCAGTTCTCACGGCGGACCAGGCCCGCCGTCTCCAGCCGGGTGATCTGGTGCGAGAGACGGCTCTTGGACTGGAGCGTGGCGGCGGCGAGGTCGCTCATCCGCAGACGCCTGTCCTCGGCCTCGGAGAGGTTGACCAGGATCTCGTAGTCGTTGTTGGTCAGCCCGAACGGCTGGAGGTCCTTCTCCAGCTGATGCATCAGCAGCCTGCTGACATCCAGGTGGGTGCGCCAGGTGCACTGCTCCGCGTCGTTCAGCCAGCGGGTGGCCGTCTCGGTCTCCATATATGAATTCTACCTAAGATGTTGAAAATTGGACGAAGTCGGCGAGTGTGACCCCGGGCACAGAAAAGGCGCACACGTTCGAGGTCACACTCCGCAGACTACCGCTCACAGCCCGAAGCGGCGCTGGAGATCGCCCAGCTGTCCCGGCATCCGCGGCACACCGCCGCCCGGCTGCCCCGCGGGCTGTCCGCCGCCGGGTACGCCGGGCTCGTTCGGCACCACGCCGCGCGCCGTCTCGGCCATCAGCGCCTCGCTCGACTGGAGCAGCACCGTGCCCGCCCCGACGAACTCGAACTGATGCTCCTCGCCCGACGACCCGCCGAGCCCGCTCATCGCCCGCAGCCCGCCCATGATCCCCGTCATATAGGCGTGGTCGTAGTGGTGGCACGGCGACGGACAGTCGGCCCAGCCCACCAGCGCCTGCGGATCCACCCGGAGCGGCGGCTCCATGAAGACCACCGGACCGTTCGACGCGGCCACGAACTTCCCCGTACCGATCAGGGTCAGGAAGCCCGGCACGATCGACTGCTTGAGCGCCAGGGACGGCTCGTACGCCAGCAGATTCCCGGAGCGGACGGTCAGATTGCCGTTCTCCAGGTCGAAGGAGTTGACGTCGAAGGCGCGGTCGGCGAGCAGCATCTTGCCGCTGCCCTCCGCCACCACCCAGTCGGCCGCGTGCAGCGGTGAGTGGAAACTGCTGCGCACCAGCCGGTCGAGCCGGCCGTGGCCGATGCCGTTGAAGTCGATGCGCCCGTAGTAGGCGATCATCTTGCCCTTCTGGAGGAACCACTGGCTCCCCTTCAACTCCACGCAGAAGGTGTACGCGTTGACGTTGTCGTCGCTCGGCAGCGTCGTCGGGTCATGAATCACGGGCGCGCTCACAGCTTCTCCTCCGACGCCTGGACGTACACCGCACCGTTGCCGCTCAGCTCCAGCTGGAACGCCTCGCCCGAGCCCCGCCCCACCATGTCGCGCCAGCCGACGGCGGTGGAGAGCTTGTTCCGTACGTCCCCGTGGTGGGCCACGTACGCCTGCGGGTCGACATGGACCGTACGGCCCTGGCCGATCGGCAGCTCGATGATCCCGCCGTGCGCCATCACGGCGACCGCGCCGTGGCCCTTGAGTGTCGTGGTGAACAGGCCCTGGCCGGTCACCTGGCCGCGCACCATGCCCATCACGCCGCCCTGCGCGCCCATGAACATCGTGCCCTGCTCCAGCGTCCCGTCGAACGCGAGCAGCCGGTCGGCCTCCACGTACAGGGTGTCGCCGGTCAGCCCGATCACCTGGATGTGGTGCCCGCCGTGGCCGAACATCACGGTGCCGCTGCCTTCGACCGTCATCAGCGGGGTCGCCTCGCCCGCCACGCGCCGGCCGATCATCGACATCAGGCCGCCCTGGCCGCCCGCCATGTTCGGGGTGAACGTGACGTCGCCCCGGTACGCGAGCATCGCGCCGCGCTGGCTGAACATCTTCTGGCCGGGCGCCACCGTCGCCTCGACCATCTTCGAGTTGATCTCCCGGAACGGCATCAGACATCGCCCCCGACGGTGTTGCGCTCGCTCGGCTGTACGTACACGAGCCCGTCGCCCTCGAAGCGCATCTGGAAGGCCTCGCCGCCGCCCTCGCCCATGATGGTCCGGAAGTTCACCCCGGACTGGAGGTTCTGCTGGAGGTTGCCCTGGTGTGCCACGTACGCGCCGGGGTCGACGGAGAGCGGGTACTGGGGTGTCACCCGCAGGACGACGGCCACACCGTCCGACATGATCGCGGCCATGCCCGTGCCCTCGACAGTCGTCGTGAACAGACCGTTGCCGCTCGCGCCGCCGCGCAGACCGGTGAAGCTGGTGCCGGTGCGCAGGCCGCCGTCCGTGCACAGGAGATTGCTCGCCTCCACGTACAGCTTGTCGCCGTGCAGCGACACGAGACTGATCTCGCTCGCGCGGTCCGCGAAGAAGCAGGTGCCCTCGCCCTTCACCTCCATCATGACCAGCTGTTCGCCGGTGAGGCGCCGGGTCACCATGCCCCGTATGCCCTCACCGCCACCGGACAACTTCTTGAACGCCATCCGGCCGTCGTAGGCGACCATCGAGCCGTTCTTCGCCCGCACGGAGTCGCCCGCCATGTCGACGGCGAGCACCTTGCTGCCTTGGAGTCGGAACTGAGCCACAGGCAGAAGATATCCGGACCCGGATAAAAAGCGGGCAAAGCCTGGTGCCACAATGAGACGTCGCTTGTGCGCGCGTTCACAAGATGATCACGCGCACGGTGTTCGCCCGGCGACGATCACGACGCCTCCCCCCGACGACGAAGGTGCCTGCCTCGTGGACATCAAGACCGCCTCATCCCTCCACCGTCTCCGCCTGGTATCGGCGCCGGAGGCCGTGTCGTTCCTGCTGCTGCTCGTCTGCTCCGTGCTCAAGCGCACGACGGACTTCAACGCCGTCCCGGTGATGGGCGCGATCCACGGGCTGCTCTTCGTCCTGTACGTGATCTTCTGGCTGGACGCCTGGAAGCGCGCCAAGTGGTCGCTGGGCACCGCCGCCCTCTACTTCGTGCTGTCGGTCCTGCCGACCGGTGGTTTCTTCGCCGAGCGCAAGCTCAAGCGTGAGGCCGAGGACGAGGTCATCGCCTCGCGCGCCCGCCGCGAGGGTACGGTCAGCGCATGATCGTCGCTTTCTCCATCACACCGCTCGGGGTGGGTGAGGACGTGGGCGAGTACGTCGCCGACGCCGTCCGCGTCGTACGCGAGTCCGGGCTGCCGAACCACACCGACGCCATGTTCACCTCCGTGGAAGGCGAGTGGGACGAGGTGATGGACGTGGTCGGGCGCGCGGTCGCCGCCGTCGAGGCACGGGCGCCGCGCGTCTCGCTGGTCCTGAAGGCCGACATCCGGCCCGGGGTCACCGACGGCCTCCACTCGAAGGTCGAGACCCTGGAAAGGCACCTCGCCGGCTGACGGCTGACGGCAGGCGGGCAGGCGCTCTGCGGAGCGCGGCCGGTCGGCCCGAGCAGGCGGCGCCGGGCGCCGGCCGGCGCTTCCCGCCGTACTCCCGTCCCGCGCCCGCCGTCAGGCGCGGTCCGGCTCTCTCCTGGTCCTGGCCCGCCGTCAGGTCGCCCGGCCGGCATCGCCCGCGCGCCGGCGCCTCGTCATGTCCCGCCGGCCCCCTCCCGCGCCGCCCGGCACCCCGTCAGATCCGGCCCCGAATGCGCCGCTTCGGCGCCCCTTACCGCCACTCGCACGGACGACTCCAGTCGACACGCCGAGGTATATCCACTTTTCTGAGGATATCGACCTCGCCACATCGCTGGAGTTGCTGGAGGCACCGTGCGGCCGGACGGCTACGACTACGACACCCACAGCTGCCTCGCCGGTCCGCTGACGGAGCCGGACCGGACGGGCGCCTACCGGGTGCGGTACCGCAGTCTCCTCGCGCAGGAGCCCCACCGCGTGCGCGCCGTCGTGCTGATGGTCATGGCCCCGCTCCTCTCCGGAGTGCTGCTGGTCTATCTGATCTGGCCCACGCACTGGACCGAACGCGAGGGCGGCGCCCGCTGGCTGGTCGCCTTCGACACCGTGATGCTCGTGTCGATCGGCCTCATCGCCTTCTTCATGCTGGTCAACGTCGCCTCCATCGCACACGCGACGCTCGTCGCCCGCGACCCCGTCCCGGTCGTCGCCGAGGTCGGCACCCGCGTCGCCTTCCTCACCACGTACGTCCCCGGCAAGGAACCGCTCGCCATGCTGCGGGCCACCCTCGAAGGAGCGTCACGGCTGCGCCACCGCGGCCCCCTCGACGTCTGGCTCCTCGACGAGGGCGACGACCCGGCCGCCCGGCTGCTCTGCCGGGAACTGGGGGTGCGTCACTTCAGCCGCCTCGGGGTGCCGGAGTGGAACCGCCGGAAGGGCGTCCACAAGACCCGGACCAAGCACGGCAACTACAACGCCTGGCTCGCGATGTACGGCGACGACTACGACTTCTTCGCCTCCGTCGACACCGACCACGTGCCGCTGCCCAACTTCCTGGAGAGGATGCTGGGCTTCTTCCGCGACCCCGACGTCGCCTTCGTCGTCGGACCCCAGGTGTACGGCAACTACGACTCGGCGGTCACCAAGGCGGCCGAGTCCCAGCAGTTCCTCTTCCACGCGCTGATCCAGCGGGCCGGCAACCGCTACCACGCGCCCATGTTCGTCGGCACCAACAACGTCGTACGCATCAGCGCCCTCAAGCAGGTCGGCGGCCTGTACGACTCCATCACCGAGGACATGGCCACCGGCTTCGAACTGCACCGCAGGAAGAACCCGCTGACCGGCCGGTTCTGGCGGTCCGTCTACACGCCCGACGTCCTCGCCGTCGGCGAGGGCCCCGCCTCCTGGACCGACTTCTTCACCCAGCAGCTGCGCTGGTCGCGGGGCACGTACGAGACGATCCTCAAGCAGTACGGCAAGGCGCTGTTCCGGGTGCCGCCCGGCCGGCTCCTCAGCTACACGCTGATGCTCGTCTACTACCCGATGACCGCCATCAACTGGTTCCTCGGCATCCTCAGCTGCGTCCTGTTCCTCTGGCTCGGCGCGTCCGGCACCCAGGTGTCGTCCTCGCTCTGGCTGATGCTCTACAGCGACGCCGCCGCCTTCCAGATCGGCCTCTACCTCTGGAACCGGCGCCACAACGTCTCGCCGCACGAGCCCCGCGGCTCCGGCGGGCTGGCCGGCATGGCCATGTCGGCGCTCTGCGCGCCGATCTACCTCCAGTCGCTGGGCTCGGCTTTGCTGCGAACCAGGGGCCGGTTCGTGGTCACCCCCAAGGGGGGTGAGACCAGCGCCGACCGGCCACTGACCTTCCGGCTGCATCTGTTCTGGGCCGCCGTGCTGACGACGTCACTCGCGGCGTCCGTGTACTTCGGCCACACCCACGCCGCGATGCGCACCTGGGCCGTACTGGCCCTGGTCATCTCGCTCGCCCCGGTCGCCGTCTGGAGCTGGACCACCCTGCGCGTCCGCCGCGACGGGGCACGGATCCCCGTGCAGGCCACGGAGGACGGTCCGGAGCAGCCGGAGCCGGCACTCGCCACGACGACGACAGGAGGGAACTGAGTCATGGCCTACCGGCCCTCGCACAGGTTCAAGAAGACGCTGCTCGGTGGCGGAGCGGTGGTGGTGCTGATGTCGCTCAACGCGCCGGCGGCCATCTCCTTCGCGACGGACAAGTACCACGCGTACGAGATCGCGCAGCCCGGCTACAAGGCGCGGTACGGCTCCTGGGAGGTGCTCGACGTCCCCGAGGAGTACCGCACCAACGCGATCCACGCCGCGCTGCTGCACACCGGCAAGGTGCTGCTCATCGCCGGGTCGGGCAACAGCCAGGAGAAGTTCGACGCGGGCACCTTCGACACCGTGCTGTGGGACCCGGCGGACAACTCGTACAAGAAGATCCCCACCCCCGAGGACTTCTTCTGCTCCGGCCACTCCCAACTGCCCGACGGGCGGCTGCTGGTGGCGGGCGGCACCGCGCGCTACGAGGTCCTCGACGGGGAGGTCGACCGGGCGGGCGGCGGGATGCGGGTGAAGAACGAGAACCCGGACCGGGCGCGGACCTTCAAGAAGGGCACCCGCTTCCGGTCGCCGTCGGGTGTCGAGTACGCGACCAAGTTCGACGTCACCGTGCCCAGGGCGAAGCGGGACTTCAAGATCTCGTACGCCAAGAGCGGCCGGATGCTGCCCTGGAAGACCAAGGTCACGGCGGGCGAGGCCCGGGTCTTCGTGGAGGCCGTGGACAAGGGTCCGCGGGCGCTGACGACGGAGGCCGCGCAGTACGAGATCGTCGGCCTCAAGGGCAAGGACGCGGACAACTACTACGGCCTGGCGCAGAAGCTGACCACGGAGAAGCAGGACTTCCAGGGCATCAAGGCGGCCTACGAGTTCGACCCGGTGGCCGAGAGGTACATCCCGGTCGACCCCATGAAGGAGGCCCGCTGGTACCCGACGCTGGTCACCCTTGAGGACGGCCGGGTGCTCGCCGTCTCGGGTCTGGACGACGTCGGCGCGGTGCTCACCGGGGACAACGAGATCTACGACCCCAAGTCCAAGAAGTGGTCCAAGGGCCCGACGCGCTACTTCCCGACGTATCCCGCGCTCTTCCTCACGAAGGGCGGCAAGGTCTTCTACTCGGGGTCGAACGCGGGGTACGGCCCCGCCACGGCGGGCCGGCAGCCGGGTCTGTGGGACCTGAAGAAGAACATCTTCACGAAGGTCGACGGGCTCACCCGGCTCGACGAGACGGAGACCTCGGCGTCGCTGGTGCTGCCGCCGGCGCAGGACCAGAAGGTGATGGTCCTGGGCGGCGGCGGGGTCGGTGAGTCGTCGAAGTCGACGGCCCGGACGGCGATCGTGGACCTGAAGGAGGACAGCCCGGCCTTCCGGGCCGGGCCGGACCTGCCGCAGGGGACGCGCTATCTGAGCAGCGTGATCATGCCGGACGACACGGTCTTCACGAGCGGCGGTTCGTCCGACTACCGGGGGCGGAGCGCGTCCGACATCCTCAAGGCGCAGTTCTACGACCCGAAGAGCAACACCTTCCGGAAGGCGGCCGACCCGACGGTGGGCCGCAACTACCACTCCGAGGCGCTGCTGCTGCCCGACGGGCGGGTGGCGACCTTCGGCTCCGACCCGCTCTTCGACGACGCCGACAACACGAAACTCGGCACGTTCGAGCAGCGGGTGGAGATCTTCACGCCGCCCTCCTTGGAAGGCGACCGCGCGAAGCGGCGGCCGGTGCTGGGGGAGGGGCCGGCGGAGCTGGACCAGAACGGGCGGGCCACGTTCCGTACGGACGACCCGCGGCGGCTGGCGACGGCGCGGCTGATGCGGCCGAGCGCCGTCACGCACAGCACGGACGTGGAGCAGCGCTCGATCGACCTCGGGATGACGAAGCGGGGCGGTTCGGTGACGGTGGACGTGCCGTCGGACCCGACGCTGGTGCCGCCGGGCTGGTACATGCTGTTCGTGACGGACACGGCGGGGGTGTCCTCGGAGGCGAAGTGGATCCAGGTGAAGTAGGCCCGGGTCCCGGGTTCTACGTGCCCGCGCGGCGGGCGAGTCCGAGTGCGTAGTCCGGCCACCATGTGCCGGCGGACGGGCCGCCCCGGCAGGGTCCGTCCGAGTCGCCGGGCCGCTTGATCCACAGATACGCGTCGACCAGGGCGTCACCGGTCTCGGCGGTCGGCGGCGTACCGAGCGACCTGCCCGGCGGGTTGCACCATGCCTCCTCCCGCTCACCGGGGAGGGGGCCTTCGCCGTTGCGGCTGGTGTCGACGGTGAAGTGGGCGCCGTCGAGGAGCCCGGACAGCCGGGTGCCGAAGGCTTTCACGGCCTCGTCCGTCTGGAAGTTGGAGACGTTGAGCGAGAAGCCGTCCGCCTTGGCGACACCCGCCGTGCGCAGCGGCTCGGCGATCTTGGCCGGCTCCTTGATCCAGGCCGGGTTGCCCGCGTCCAGATAGACCTTGGTGCCCGGCTGCTGCTTCAGCCGGTCGATCGCCTCCGCCAGCAGCCGGCTGCGCTCCCCGTGGTGCTCGGCGGGGGTGCAGCCGTCCACGAGGTGGGAGACGGCGTCCGGCTCCAGGATCACCAGGGCGCGGGCGTCGCCGATGGCGTCGGCGAAGGAGTTGATCCAGTCGAGGTAGGACCGGCCGTCGGCGGCGCCGCCGGCCGAGTAGAGGCCGCAGTCGCGGTGCGGGATGTTGTACGCGACGAGAACCACCGTGCGCTTCCCGGCGGCGCCCCGTACGGCCCTGCGGATCTCGGGCACGGGGTCGTCACCGGCGGGCCAGTCGGCGACGGGGCGCTCGGAGATCCGCCTGAGGACCTTGGCGTCGTCGGTACGGCCCTGGGCCTGCCACTCCTCGACCTGTCGCGCGGCGTCGCTCCGCGGGTCCACCCAGAACGGCGAACCGGCGGTGGGGGCGGCCTCGCCCCGTACGGCGGGGGCGCCGGTCTCGCCGCGGGTGGTGCCGGGGCCGGAGGAGCAGCCGGCGAGCGCCAGAGCGAGCGCGAGAGCGACGGTGGCGGCGATGCTGTGCGGTGTGCGGCTGGACATCCAGCCCCCTTGAACGACTGGAGAAGCACAGGACCGGGCAATCGTGACATAACGGTCACGCTCTGTGGTGTTACGACACCGCCGGCGCGATCCCGGGCGGTGCCCGCTCGTACAGCACCTGGTGCGAGTGGCGCCGCGACGTCAGCAGCCCCGCGTCGCGCGGCACCGGCGGACGCGCGGACACGGAGGACGGCGGGAGGCCCGGCCGGTGCGCGAGCGCGGTGGTCCCGGCGGGTCCGTCGCGGGCTCCACCCTCGGCCCCCGCACCCGCCCGCGGATCGTGCTCCCGTCGGCCGCCGGCCGGTCTCGCCGCCGAGTTCCTGCCCGTGCGTCAGGTCGTCGCCGGGTCCGGTCCGATCGGGACCGTCTGCCCGCTTCTCGTGTGCGGGGTCCGCCGGACCGGCCCCGGAAAACGGGAGCGGGGGCAGACCGCCGAATAAGCACTCGGTAAGGTCGTTGACGTGTCCAAGCCGCTCAGCCTCGCCTTCGATCCCATCGCCCGAGCCGACGAGCTCTGGCAGCAGCGCTGGGGCCCCGTTCCGTCGATGGGCGCGATCACCTCGATCATGCGCGCCCACCAGATCCTGCTCGCCGAGGTCGACGCGGTCGTCAAGCCGTACGGACTGACTTTCGCCCGCTACGAGGCACTGGTGCTGCTCACCTTCTCCAAGGCCGGTGAGCTGCCCATGTCCAAGATCGGCGAGCGGCTGATGGTCCACCCGACGTCCGTCACCAACACCGTGGACCGTCTGGTCAGGTCCGGCCTGGTCGACAAGCGCCCCAACCCCAACGACGGCCGCGGCACCCTCGCCTCCATCACCGACAAGGGCCGCGAGGTCGTGGAGGCCGCGACCCGCGACCTGATGGCGATGGAGTTCGGCCTCGGGACGTACGACGCGGAGGAGTGCGCCGAGATCTTCGCGATGCTGCGCCCGCTGCGCGTCTCCGCCCAGGATTTCGACGAGACCTGAGCCCCGCCGTCCGCGGGGATTTTTCGGGGCGATACGCTCGTGGCCATGAAACAGAGCATCCTGACCCGCTACCGGGTCATGGCGTACATCACCGCCGTCTGGCTGCTGGTCTTCACCGTCGCCATCGTGCTGAAGTACGGCTTCGACACCGGCGACACCATGGTGATCTCCCAGATCCACGGTCTGCTCTTCATCGTCTACGTCGTCTTCGCCTTCGACCTGGGCTCCAAGGCGAAGTGGCCCTTCGGCAAGCTCCTGTGGGTGCTGGCCGCCGGCTGTATCCCGGTCGCCTCGTTCTTCGTCGAACCGAAGATCACCCGCGAGATCCAGCCGTTGATCGTCCGGGACGAGACCGCCCCCGTCGAGGCCTGAGGCCCCACGCTTTCACCGCCGTGAGGAAACTCGCGGCGGTCAGCGTTCGACATTTACTAGGACGTCCTAGTAAATTCGGAGCATGGACGCTCACGCGCACGCCGACACCGCAGCCATCGAGGAAGGCCGCCAGCGCTGGCAGGCCCGTTACGACAAGGCCCGCAAGCGCGACGCCGACTTCAGCACCCTCTCCGGCGACCCCGTCGACCCGGTCTACGGACCGCGCCCCGGCGACCGCTACGAGGGCTTCGAGCGGATCGGCTGGCCGGGTGAGTACCCCTTCACCCGCGGGCTGCACGCGACCGGCTACCGGGGCCGTACGTGGACGATCCGCCAGTTCGCCGGCTTCGGCAACGCGCGCCAGACCAACGAGCGCTACAAGACCATCCTCGCCAACGGCGGCGGCGGCCTCTCCGTCGCCTTCGACATGCCGACCCTCATGGGCCGCGACTCCGACGACCCGCGCTCACTGGGCGAGGTCGGCCACTGCGGCGTCGCGATCGACTCCGCCGCCGACATGGAGGTCCTGTTCGGCGACCTGCCGCTCGGCGACGTCACGACGTCCATGACCATCAGCGGCCCCGCCGTCCCGGTCTTCTGCATGTATCTCGTCGCCGCCGAGCGCCAGGGCATCGACCCCGCCGTGCTGAACGGCACGCTCCAGACCGACATCTTCAAGGAGTACATCGCGCAGAAGGAGTGGCTCTTCCAGCCCGAGCCCCATCTGCGGCTGATCGGCGACCTGATGGAGCACTGCGCGGCGTCCATCCCCGCGTACAAGCCCCTCTCCGTCTCCGGCTACCACATCCGCGAGGCCGGGGCCACGGCCGCGCAGGAGCTGGCGTACACCCTCGCCGACGGCTTCGGCTACGTGGAGCTGGGGCTCTCGCGCGGCATGGACGTCGACGTCTTCGCCCCCGGTCTCTCCTTCTTCTTCGACGCCCACCTCGACTTCTTCGAGGAGATCGCCAAGTTCCGCGCCGCGCGCCGGATCTGGGCGCGCTGGATGAAGGAGGAGTACGGCGCGAAGACCGACAAGGCGCAGTGGCTGCGCTTCCACACCCAGACGGCGGGTGTCTCGCTCACCGCGCAGCAGCCGTACAACAACGTCGTACGGACCGCCGTCGAGGCCCTGTCGGCGATCCTCGGCGGCACGAACTCGCTGCACACCAACGCCCTGGACGAGACCCTGGCGCTCCCCAGCGAGCAGGCCGCCGAGATCGCGCTCCGTACGCAGCAGGTGCTGATGGAGGAGACCGGCGTCGCCAACGTCGCCGACCCGCTGGGCGGTTCCTGGTACGTCGAGCAGCTCACGGACCGCATCGAGGCCGACGCGGAGAAGATCTTCGAGCAGATCAAGGAGCGCGGCCTGCGGGCGCACCCCGACGGGCGGCACCCCATCGGCCCGATCACCTCCGGCATCCTGCGCGGTATCGAGGACGGCTGGTTCACCGGCGAGATCGCCGAGTCCGCTTTCCGGTACCAGCGCGCGCTGGAGAAGGGCGAGAAGCGCGTCGTCGGCGTCAACGTCCACCACGGTTCGGTCACCGGCGACTTGGAGATCCTGCGGGTCAGCCACGAGGTCGAGCGTGACCAGGTGGCCGAGCTGGCGGACCGCAAGGCCGGCCGCGACGACGCCCGTGTGCGTACGGCGCTGGACGCGATGCTGGCCTCCGCGCGCGACGGGTCGAACATGATCGGGCCGATGCTGGAGGCCGTCCGCGCGGAGGCGACGCTGGGCGAGATCTGCGGGGTGCTGCGGGACGAGTGGGGCACGTACACGGAGCCGCCCGGCTTCTGAGAGCCGCCCGGCCCCAGGCCCTGTCTCAGCGGTCGGCGCGCGGCGTCGTCCGTGGCAGGTCGCTGTCGCCGCCCAGGTTGTCGATCATGCGGCGCAGGACGTTCAGCGCCGCGGCGTACTCCCGCGGCGTGATGCCCTGGTGCACCCGCTCGTTCACCGCGGTCAGCCGCGCCTTGGCGCGCAGCCGGCCGGCCTCTCCCGCCTCCGTGAGGACGAACGTGCCGGATCGCTCGGTCAGCCAGCCGCGGGCGATCAGATCGCCGTACACGGCCTCGAAGTCGGTGTCCTGGTCGTCGAAGGGCGCGAGTTGGTCGGTCAGCCGGGCGCGGCCCCACGCGCCGGGGGCGCCCGCGACCTGGTTGAGCGTCCACCAGTGCGGCTGGGTGAGGTGCTCGACGGCCAGCTCCGCGCGGATGCCGCCGACGACATGGCGCATCGTCGCGCCGCTCCAGTAGCCGATGGGCTGGGTGGCCAGTTGCTCGGTGGTGTACTCCTGAACGGTCATGACGGCGTCCTCCGTTGGGCGGAAATCGGTACGCCCACGACGCTAGAAGCCCAAGTCCGCTTGAGGTCAAGGGCCGCCGGCTCACGACCCCTGGATCGCGCCCAGCCCCGTCACCAGCAGCAGCGTGAAACCGCGCGCCCACTCCTCGTCCACCGGCTCCGCGCTCACCAGCGTCCGGTGCACCACCGCGCCCGCGATCACGTCGAAGATCAGGTCGGCGTTGCGGGCCGCCACCTCGGGGTCGTCCTCGTACGCCAACTCGCCGCGGGCCTGGGCCCGTTCGCGCCCCTTGACCACCAGCCCCTTCTGCCGGTCCACGATCGCCGTACGGATCCGGTCCCGCAGCGCGTCGTCCCGCGTCGACTCGGCGACCACCGCCATCAGCGCCGTCTTGGTCTCCGGGCGCTCCAGCAGGGCGGCGAACTGCAGCACGACACCCTCGATGTCGGCCGTGAGGCTGCCCCGGTCGCGGATCTCGATCTCGTCGAAGATGACGGCCACCGCGTCGACCACCAGCTCGTTCTTGCTCGCCCAGCGCCGGTACAGCGTGGTCTTCGCGACGCCCGCGCGTGCCGCGACGTCGCCCATCGACAGCTTGGACCAGCCCAGTTCCACCAGTGCCGCCCGCGTCGCCAGCAGGATCGCGGTGTCGGCCGCGGCGCTGCGGGGGCGGCCGGAACGGGTGGGGTTGTCGTGGCGGCGACTCAGCATGCCCGCGACCATACCCGCCGGTAGGGAGTTCGCTGTGAGTCAGTTCACCGGATGAATCTCACACGGACGGGGCGGCTTCCGGTTACGCTACGACCCGTAGCGAAAGACCGTTTCTTCCCTGGCGGTTCTTGAGCGACGACCACTGGCGCGGGGTGGGGACCCCGTGCCGAACCCAGGTCCCCCACGGGGGACTTGCCCCGTACGTGTTCAGGTCATGCGCGGGGCTCGTTCAGGCGTGACGACCGTGTCCGCCCGTGCGCCCCCCGGCCGGTGGGGAACGCGGGGACGGGCGCGGTTCTGCGTGGACGGTACAAACTGTCCGATTGCTTTTCACTTGCGCGCGCGGAGAGGGGAGGATGTACTCATGCAGCCTAGGAACATGTCCATGAGCGGCGTCGTCGATCTCGCCGCGGTGAAGGCGGCCGGTGAGGCCAAGGCCAAGGCCGAGCAGGCCCGCGCCGAGGCGGCCCGTCGGGGCGACACCGGCGCCGTACCCCCCTCCAGTCTGGTGATCGACGTCGACGAGGCGGGCTTCGAGCGCGACGTCCTCCAGCGCTCCTCCGAGGTCCCGGTCGTCATCGACTTCTGGGCCGAGTGGTGCGAGCCGTGCAAGCAGCTCAGCCCCGTGCTGGAGCGGCTGGCCCGTGAGTACAACGGCCGGTTCGTTCTCGCCAAGGTCGATGTCGACGCCAACCAGATGTTGATGCAGCAGTTCCAGATCCAGGGCATCCCCGCGGTCTTCGCCGTGGTGGCCGGCCAGGCGCTGCCCCTTTTCCAGGGCGCGGCCCCCGAGATCCAGATCCGCGAGACGCTCGACCAGTTGATCCAGGTCGGCGAGCAGCGCTTCGGTCTCACCGGCATCACGGTCGACGCCGACGCGGAGGCCGGCGCCGACGAGGAGCAGGCCGAGCCGGTGGAGCAGGCGGGTCCCTACGACGCGCTGCTCGAAGCCGCCGTACGCGCCCTGGACGCCGACGACTTCGGCGGCGCCGCGCAGGCGTACCGGAACGTGCTCGCCGACGACCCCGGCAACACGGAGGCGAAGCTCGGGCTCGCCCAGGCCGAACTCCTGGCCCGGGTGAAGGGGATGGACCCGCAGCAGGTACGCAAGGAGGCGGCGGAGCGGCCGGACGACGTCCCCGCGCAGATCGCCGCGGCCGACCTCGATCTGGTCGGCGGCCATGTGGAGGACGCCTTCGGCCGGTTGGTCGAGGCCGTACGGCGCACGGCGGGCGAGGAGCGGGACGCGGCGCGGGTGCGGCTGCTCGAACTCTTCGAGGTGATCGGCTCGGACGACCCCCGGGTGACCGCGGCCCGGTCGGCACTTGCCAGGGTACTTTTCTGACCGTGTCCCGCGTCCGTTCCGGGCACTGAACGGGCACGTACCGATTTGCCGACTCGACGACACCGACGACCCCGCTTTGCCAAAACTTGGTAAAGCGGGGTCGCTGTTACTCCGAGTAAATCAACCTGCTTGGTCTGTCCGGTTATTGGCAGAATTCGCGAGTTCTGTCGGGGCGATTTGGGGCACCCTGTGTGCCCGCGCGGCGCCGCCCCGTGGCTCCTCCGTGAACCCCTCATTACTTGCCAGTAACGAACCCCCTTGTGTCCCGAGCGTGAATACACCACGATCGTCCACGCTCGGTCCAACAACGCACCGGCGCGGCAGTCCGGCCGTGGCCACCGCAAGTTGGAACCCCACCGGGCGGGCCGGCGGAGCAGTGGCGCCGACCCACGGACAGGGGGGTTCCCGTCGACCGGCGGGGCCTGTCCGGCGGCCACGCGACGCGCGTGGTCCAGTGGTTGTCGCTCGGGGGTGATCGTCGGTGATTCTGACGCGGCTCGTTCCGCGTGATACGCACGGGCGCTCTCCTTCCCGAGGACGTAGCACTTCTCCCATCCCAGGACGGGCTCAGGCCCGATCCGGAGATGTACGTCCGAGAAGGAGGAAAGTGATGGAGTCCCAAGCACGTGGCGGGACCAGATGGAAGCGGTTCGCCGTCGTCATGGTGCCGAGCGTGGCCGCGACGGCCGCGATAGGTGTCGCTCTCGCACAGGGCGCGCTCGCCGCGTCGTTCAGTGTGTCGGGGCAGAGTTTCAAGGTCTCGGCCGACCAGTTGGTCGGCCAGGACTTCGTTCAGTACGGAAGCATCGCCGACGGCACCGATCTCAAGGGCAACAAGACCGCCCATCCGGTGGCCGTCTCCGGCTTCAGCTCGGCGACGATCAGCAACATGTGCCAGTCGGTGGTCACACCGGACGTCCCGATCTTCGGCAGCATCAGTCTTGAGCTGCGCGCCGGCACGAACAGCCAGAAGCCGGTCAAGGCGACCAATCTGTATCTGGACGTCGCCCAGCTCGACGCCGACGCCAAGTTCAAGAACATCGACATCGGTGTGGCGGCCGGCGACACAAGGATCCAGCCGGGGACCGAGAAGAAGGTCAACCCGTTCGGCTTCGCGCAGCGCGCCGAAGAGGCGACGCTGACCAATGTGAAGCAGACGGCCTGGGCGACCACGGCCGGCACCTTCGAGCTCAGCAATCTGAGCCTGAAGCTGCACAAGGGCGTCAAGGAGTGCTACTAGACCCTGACCGGGTCCTGAGCACTCCGCCCCCTGGGGCGGGCGCGCCCGTATGACGCGGTCGCGTCCGCCCACTCCCCAATCTCTCTCAGCAACACCGGTTCCAGGGAGCTGTTTTCCATGAGCGCCGAGTCTTCGGATCCCCGCGGCCGATTCACGTACTGGCGGCTGCGCTTCCGCGCCTGGCGGGGTACTCGGCCGTTCTGGGCGGGCCTGTTGACACTCCTCAGCGGAGTGCCGATCGCCTACTTCCCCTACGCCGAGCTCAAGATCGGCCATCTCACGATGACCATGGCCACCACCGCGGGCGCGGGCTCGCTGATCATCGGTGTCCTGCTCGCCACCCTGGGTCTGACCATGTGGTTCCAGAGCATCGTGCGGGTGTTCGCCGGTGTCGCCACGATCCTGCTGGCACTGGTCTCGATACCCGTGTCGAACCTCGGCGGGTTCATGCTCGGCGCGATGCTCGCCCTCATCGGCGGCGGGCTGTCCATCTCCTGGGCACCGGGCGGGCCGGCGGGGCCGGCCGACGAGGAACACGCGGACGCCTCCGGCGACGGACGGCCGGCCAAGCACGCGGCCGTACGGCGGGAGACGTTCAAGCCAGCGGGCGGCGCCGTCGACCGCGGAACCCCGGACGGGGGCGGGGACGACCCTTTTCTCCCCGGCCCGTCTGACGGGGACCCGAAGCTGACGGACACGACTGCCCATGCCAACGGCGGGAGGAACAGTGCGGGGTGACGACACGCGGCCGGAGACGGCCGGAGGCGGGCAGGCCCGCGAGAGAAGCGGCCCGCGCCACGCCGCCCCCAGGAAGTCGCTGCTGACCAAGCTCCAGATCCCGGCCGGCAAGGCGTTCGCGCTCGCCGCGATGCCGACGGCGGTGTTCGTCGGGATGGGGCTCACGCCCCGGCTCGCGCTCGCCGAGGACGCCAAGGACATCCCGTTCGCACCGGGTCCGTGCGTCACGCGCTCCGACGAGCCGCCGGAGGAGTCGGCTTCGCCGTCGCCGTCCGAGAAGCCGTCGGAAGAGGAGTCCGGCGAGCCGTCCGAGGGTCCGTCAGGGGACTCCACGGGCCGGCCGGAGCCGCCCGCGGGCGATGACGGGGACGACGGTCCCGAGCCCTCGCCCGGCGAGACGCCGCCCGCGTCCGACGCCGGGAAGCCTGCCGCGCCCAAGGAGCCCGCGCCGGAGCCGAGCGAATCGGAGTCCAGGGACCCGCTGGACCCGCTGGGTCTGGGGGACGCGCTGGGTGACCTTCTCGGCGTACCGGACAAGGACAAGGAGACGGACGAGCCGGTCGACCCGGAGTCCGACAAGCCCGAGTCCGACAAGCCCGAGTCCGACAAGCCGGCCGACCCGAAGCCGGACGAGCCGAAGCCGGACGAGCCGGAGTCGGACGAGCCCGACGCCGACAAGCCCGGCTCGGACACGTCCGACCGTACCGAGGACGCCATCAGGGACGCCGCGGACAAGGCCGGGGCGGAGGTCGAGGAGCTGGACGACGACGCGAAGGGACTCGACGCCCGCAAGGACGACGACATTCCCGAGGGCGCCGACGGCAAGCCGCGCTTCCCCTGCCCGGAGGCCGACCCGGAGGCGCTCGCCGCCGCCGAACTGGAGCCCGGCATACCGCTGTTGCCGGACGACCCGTGGAAGCTGGAGAGCACCATGCTCACGCTGCGGGGTCTCGACTACCACGGCATCGTCGAGGTGAAGACGGGCAGCGGAAAGATCAAGAAGGCCCTGAAGTTCACGGCGTCCGAGGTGGACATCAAGGACCTGCACCAGAAGGTCGTCTACCCCGAGGGCCGTACGGCGCACGTGGCGAGCCGGGCGGACTCCACGTCGACCATCCGCGACGGTCAGGTCACCATGTACACCGAGGAGTTGAAGGGCAACCTGTTCGGGCTGATCCCGATCACGTTCAGCCCGGAGACCCCGCCGCCGCTCAATGTCCCGTTCGCGTTCTTCACGGACGTCGAGGTCCTTCAGGCGGGCCAGTTCGGCGGCACACTCACCGTCCCCGGACTGCGGAACTACATCACCGACTAGGGTCTCTCCGCCCGGATGGATCCGGCCCGAACGCCGAACGCCGGACGGGGCCGCACAGTCAACTG
>NZ_JBHUZM010000074.1:0-37640 GCF_042667665.1 Streptomyces sp. NPDC057307
CCACCGGACTTGGTGCCCTGCACGGTCGGGTTGACGACGGGGCTGGAGAGCCCGTCCGGCGCTCGCGGCACCAGGTCGTCGGCCGGCCGACGACCAGCGGTGTCAGTTACAGGTGGTGATGCTCAGGCTGCTGTCGCCGCAGAGCAGCAGGCTCGCCCGACTGCCGGTGGCGACATCGCCCGTGGCCTCTTCCTTCGGGGTCTCCATCGACTGCAGGTCAAGAAGGTTCATGGCAGTGCCTCTCATTTATGGGGACGGTGTGCTGTTCACGGCTCCAGCAGGAGCCGGTTCATGGGCCGCTTCTTCAGCGGCGGGAGGAACGGCAGCCGCGCGGGCTCGGCCGCGTGGGCGGCGGCGACTGCCAGCAGACAACCGGCGGTACCGGTCGCGAGGTCCATGGAGAGCCGCATCATCTGCTCACCGGGGAAGGCGAGTTGGCCCCGATAGGGCAGCGCGTGCCAGGCGAGCGTGCCCAACTGCCGGGCGATGTCGGCCGGTTCGGTGCCGGGGCCGGTCGCCGACGTACGGCTGAGATGGAGCACCATGCCGGCCGCGCCGCGGAAGAGGCCGGGCTGCGCGTAGAAGGTGGCCTGGGCCGCCCGTACGATCTCGCCGCGCGCCTGCTCGAACCGTTCGTCGGCGCGGTGGACGAGGTAGTCGTCGAGGACCATCCCGATGCCGACGCTGCCCGCGCCCAGGTAGGGCATGGTGCGCCAGCCCTCGTTCACCTGGAGCGTGCCGCCCGCGCTCCGTACGCAGCGGTCCAGATCGCCGCCGAGCGCCCGCGCCGCGAGGTCGAGCAGGGCTGTGTCGCGGGTGCGTTCGTACAGGCGGATGAAGAGGAGCGCCACACCGGCGCCGCCGTACAACAGCCCGGCCCGGTGTGTGCCGTCGGCGACCGTGCCCGGGGGAGCGGCGTCCATGGTGCGGGCGGCGAGCTGTGCGCAGACCAGGGCCGCGTCGTCCAGCTCCGACTCGCCGGTCGCCTCGCCGAGCGCGCTGAGCGCCAGGCCCAGACCGGCGGCGCCGCCGTGCAGATCGGCGGGCAGCTCGTCCCACGACTGACGGAGTGTCAACTCCGCGAGTTCCAGGGCCCGGTGCGGATGGCCGAGCCGGTGCAGGGTCCAACTGAGCCCGGCGAGACCGTCGTAGAAGCCCAGCGGGGTGCCCGACTCGGGCTGTTTGGTGCGCTCCAGCAGCCATTCCTCGGCGCGGGGGCACGGGTCGGCGCCGCTCTCGGCGAGGGCGTAGAGGACTCCGGCGGTGCCGTAGCCGAAGGAGAGACCGCCGCCGGCGGTGGCGAACTGGGCGATGTCGCCGGGGAAGTAGCGGTCGTCGCGCTCCGGGGTCGCGGAGGCGAGGATCGCGCGGACCATGGAGTCGCGGCTGTACGGCCAGTCGGCGGGCTCGGTGGGCAGATAGGGCGCGGGGCGTGTCGGCCGCGTGGTGGAGTGGGTCGCCGCGTCCCGGCCCGGAGCCCGGCCCGCGTCTCCGCCCGGGTCGCGCATGATCTCCGCCACCGCTTCGTCCAGGAAGGCACGGTCGACGGGGAACTCCCGCGCCACCACCTCGGCCAGATGCGCCGCCTTGCCCCGGTCGATCGCGAAGAGACTGGTCAGCGGTATGAACAGGGCCAGGCGCAGACAGGCGAGGGCGTACCGGTCGACATCGAAGCCCCGTCGGCCCCCGGGCGCGACGAATGCCGGGTTGGCGACGGTCTGCCGCCCGTTGTCGGCGGCGGGCGCCGCGGCCTCGAAGTCCAGGAGCACGACGGAGGACTCGTCCTCGGAGAGCATGATGTTGAACAGGTGCAGGTCGTTGAAGACGATCCCGCGTTCGTGCACCGCCTCGACGGCCCGTTCCACGAGCCCGTACACGCGCTGCGCCCACTGCGTGTACTCGGCGAGCCGCTCGGCTCCCGGATCCGCGTCGATCAGCGGATGCCTGCGGGCGAAGAAGGAGTTGAGGGGCTTGCCCGCCACGAACTCCAGCACCAGGAAGTGATGGCCGCCGGCTTCGAACGTGTCGCGGACCTCCGGGGTGCAGGCGAGCCCCGACAGCCGCTCCAGGGCGTGCCGCTCCCGGCCGAGCCGGGTCACCGCGTCGGCGCCGTCAGCCGCCAGGCCGGCGTGCGGTCTGGCCTCCTTGAGTACCACCTTCTCGCCGGTCCTGGTGTCGCGGCCGACGTACACGCCACCGCCGTTGGAGAAGTGCAGCGCCTGTTCCACGACGTACGGCGACGCTTCGACGGTCGTCGCGGCGCGCGCTTCGAGGTGGGGGAGCAGTACGTCGGGCGGGGTGATCCAGTCGGGGGTCCGGAAGACGGGTCCGCGCAGATCGGGTACGAGCTTGCCGTCGGCGTTCTCGACCGCCGGGCGCAGCATGCCGTCGGCGTAGCAGTCGCGACGGGTGAAGCTGCCGTACCGGACATGGACGGGGCCGGCGTTCCACCGGAGATCGCTCAGGATGTACGGGCCGGGCTCGCCGGCCAGCAGTGCGTCGAGTTCCCCGGCTACGCGGCCGAACTGCTCGTCGTCCGCCGGGTAGACGGTGATGAATTTACCGCTGGCGCCGCGGTCGGCGTATTTGGCGTTCCGCGTGTGCAGCAGATATCTGCTCGGCACGAACTTGAATGCGATACGGCGGGCGACGCAGTAAGCCATGGTCCGGTCGAGAATCGACTCGGCGTTGTCCAGACAGGCGGACAGGTGAATCTTCCAGCCCTGGGCGGGCAGTTCGTGCTCCGCGGGTCGCAGTGCCAGCCAGTCACCGCTGTGATGGCGCTGCCAGCCGTCGGGTACCGGGCGGCGGGCGGCCTCGTACCACTCGGTCGAGTCGTCGGTGGGGGACAGGTGGTGGGGCGAGTCGTAGAAATGCCGGTCCGCGTCGCAGAACACGGCGTATCCCTTGTTCACGCACCCTCCCTCGTCGGCGACAGCGCCAACCGTGCCACGCGGCCGAGGGCGGCCCATAGTCGCCGATGTCACCGAAAAACCATGCGTTACGCACGAGTAACAGGGGTGTTTCGTCGCTGTCCGGGATCAGCGGATCGCCGGCCAGGAGCTGATCGGCCGGCTGCGTGAGCAGCTGTGGACTGCTGGACAGGGCGGGCCCCCGGTTGTCGTCGGGGGCCCGCCCTGTGGGCTCTACCGCTGCCCGCTGTTCACGCCCGACTCAGCGCGGAGCGGCCCGCGAAGCGGGCCTGGTCGCCCAACTCCTCCTCGATCCGGATCAGTTGGTTGTACTTCGCCGTGCGGTCGGAGCGGGAGAGTGAGCCGGTCTTGATCTGGCCGCAGCCGGTCGCCACCGCCAGGTCCGCGATGGTGGTGTCCTCCGTCTCGCCCGAGCGGTGCGACATGACGACCGTCCAGCCGGCCTGGTGGGCCGTGGACACCGCGGCCAGTGCCTCGGTCAGGGTTCCGATCTGGTTGACCTTCACCAGGACCGAGTTGCCGACGCCGGTGCGGATGCCCTCGCGCAGCAGCGCCTCGTTGGTGCAGAACACGTCGTCGCCGGTGAGCTGGCAGCGGTCGCCGACGCGGGCGGTCAGCTCACGCCAGCCGTCCAGGTCGTTCTCCGCCATCGGGTCCTCGATGGAGAGGACCGGGTAGGCGTCGATGAGTTTGGCCAGGTAGTCGGCGTGCTCGGAGGGGGTACGGCGGACTCCCTCGCCCGTGTAGTCGTACACCCCGTCGTGGAAGAACTCCGACGACGCCGGGTCCATGACCAGGCCGATGTCCGTGCCGGGGCGGTAGCCGGTGCGCTCGACGGCGGCCATCACGAAGTCGAGCGCCTCCTCGGCGGTACGCAGCGCGGGCGCGAAGCCGCCCTCGTCGCCGACGCCCGTGGAGTGCCCGGCGGCCAGCAGATCGCGGCGCAGGGTGTGGAAGACCTCGCTGCCCATCCGGACGGCTTCGGCGAAGGTGTCCGCGCCCACGGGCACGATCATGAACTCCTGGAAGTCCAGCGGATTGTCCGCGTGGGCACCGCCGTTGACGATGTTCATCATCGGCAGCGGCAGGAGGTTGGCGTCGGCGCCGCCGAGGTGGCGGTAGAGGGGCCGGCGGTGGGCCGCCGCGGCGGCCTTGGCGGTGGCGAGGGAGACGCCGAGGATGGCGTTGGCGCCGAGCCGGGACTTCGTGGCGGTGCCGTCGAGGGCGATCAGCGCGGCGTCGAGCCCGGCCTGGTCCGCCGCGTCCCGGCCGTGCACGGACGCGGCGATCTCGCCGTTGACGTGGGCCACCGCGCGGTCGACGCCCTTGCCGTGCCAGCGCGCGGGGTCCCCGTCGCGCAGTTCCACGGCCTCACGGGCGCCGGTGGAGGCCCCGGAGGGAACGGCCGCGCGCCCCAGTGACCCGTCCGCCAGGACGACGTCGACCTCGACCGTGGGATTGCCCCGGCTGTCGATGATCCGGCGGGCGGTGACGGTCTCGATGGGGGTGTTGACGGTTTCGGCTGCCTTCGCGGACATGGGAGTCCCTTCCCGTTGTCATGTGCCGTGGCCCCGGCTGCGACAACGCTGGCGCTGAGCCCGACGAAGCAAACCCTACAGCAATGCTGCTCAGTTTTGCTGCTCAGTTTGGCTGTGCAGCATTGCTGTGCAGGTCAGGTGCACAGCCGTGCTGACCAACGGGGTAAAGTGCCCTATGCTCACCTCGGAAGCCGCCGCCATCGCCGCAGAACTGCGCACGGCGATGGGCAAGCTCACCCGACGCGTCAAACACGAGGACCGCATCCCACTGGGCCAGGTCGCCGTGCTCGGCGCCCTCGACCGCGACGGCGCCATGACCACCAGCGACCTCGCCGCCGATCAGCGCGTACGCCCCCAGTCGATGGCCCGGGCGGTGGGGCTGCTCATGGAACAGAACCTGATCACACGCCGCGCGCACCCCACGGACGGCCGCAAGTCCCTGGTCGAACTGTCGGACGCGGGCCGCGCCGCGCTGGAAGCGGAACGCGGCCGCAGGGCCGGCTGGCTCGCGCAGGCCATCGAGGCGGAACTCACGGAAGAGGAAGCCGAGTTGCTGGCACGGAGCGCGGCCCTGCTGGAGCGGCTCGCCACCCGTTAGCAGCGGCGGGCCACTGGATACCCTGCCGTCATGTCTCTTACTCCGGACGACGAGATCCACAGCCGTGAGGAGTTGGCCGTCCTCGTTCGCAAGCTGCGCCAGGACTTCGAGCGGCATGGCGACGCGTGGGAGAACAACACACTCGGCGACTTCCTCGAAGCCCTCGCCGCATGGGTGGACGACTCCCCGGGCTGGTACCGGAACGCCGGCGAAGAACTTCCCGCCGGCGGTGACTGGACCTTCATGGCCCGTGCGCTGCAGGCAGCCACGGTCTACGAGTAGTCGATGGTCCGGAGCGCGCTCGACTCCGGAACCTCCGGGTTCGCCGCGGGCTCGGGCAGCCCCCACCGCTCAACTACCGTTGCCCCACATGACAGCCACCGAGATGGACATCACCGAGGACCTGATCCGGGATCTGTTGCGCGAGCAGTACCCCGACCTGGCGGATCGGCCCCTGAAGCTCGGGGCGCGGGGCTGGGACAACCAGGTGTGGCGGCTCGGTGACGATCTCGCCGTCAGGATGCCCTGGGCGACCCGGTCCGCGGACGAGTTGCTGCGCAAGGAGCACGCCTGGCTGCCCGGTCTCGCCCCGCACCTTCCGCTGCCGGTCCCCGTCCCGCAGCGGCTCGGTGAGCCCTCCGAACGGTTTCCGCGGCCCTGGCTCGTCACCACCTGGGTGCCGGGCGAGCCCGCCGACCTCGCGCCCGCGACACGCGCCGCGGAGGCGGCCGTCGCGCTGGCCGGCTTCCTGACCGCTCTCCACCGGCCCGCCCCCGACGGGGCGCCCGCCGGACGGAACCGCGGCGGTCCGCTCGCCGGCACGGCCGAACACTTCGCCCATGACCTCGCCTCGGCCACCGAACTGGGACTGATCCGCGACCCGGAGGCCGTCCGCGCGGTCTGGGAGGACGCCGCCGCCGCGCCCGCGTGGGCAGGCCCGGCGGTGTGGCTCCACGGCGACCTGCATCCGGCCAACATCCTGACCCGGAACGGCACTTTCTGCGGTGTGATCGACTTCGGCGACCTGTTCGCCGGGGATCCCGCCTACGACCTCGCCGCCGCCTGGATCCTGCTGCCGGACGGCGCCGTCGACCGCTTCCACCGGACCTACCGGCCGAGCCCGGACGCCGCGACGCTGCGCCGCGCCCGCGGCTGGGCGGTGCTGCGGGCCCTCACCGGCATCCACATCGGGGACGCCGGCGACCACGGCCGCCCCGGTGGCAAGTCCACCTGGGGCCCGCCCGCCCACGCCGCACTGCGACGGCTCACCGGGCGGTGAACCCGCCTCCCGCGCTCATTCCTTGGTCGCTCCGGCGAGCATTCCCGACACCAGCGTGCGCTGGGAGAACAGGAAGAGCACCAGCACGGGCAGGATCGCCACGAGAATCGCCAGGGCCAGTTCCGGGATGGTGATGTTCAGACCGGCGCCGGCCACCGGGTTGAACGAGGGCGTGGAGGTGAGCAGTTGGTTCAGACCCACCTGGACCGGGAACTGGTCGCTGCTCGGCAGGACGAGATAGGGCAGGAAGAAGTTGTTCCAGTTGCCCACGAAGCTGAAGAACGCGACCAGCCCCACCACGGGCTTCGCCAGCGGCAGCGCGATACGGGTGAAGAGCTGCCACTCCGTGCAGCCGTCGATCCGGGCCGCCGACAGCAGGTCCCTGGGCAGGCTGCTGCCGAAATAGATGTACACGAGGTACACGCCGAAGGGGTAGAAGGAGAAGGGCAGGATCACCGACCAGACGGTGCCGATCAGATGGAAGCGGTTCAGCTCCAGGAAGATCGGCAGCACCAGCGTGGCCTGCGGCATGATCATCGTGACCAGGGTGATGGTCAGCAGTGTCTTGCGGCCCCGGAACTTCGTCAGGGCCAGCGCGTAGCCGGCCGGCACGCTGACGACCAGCGTCAGTACGAGCGAACCGCCCGCGTACACCGCCGAGTTGCGCAGCCACTTGACCATGGCGCCGTCCTGGAAGGCGAACAGATGCTCCCAGGCGGCGCCGATCTGCTGGAACGAGCCGAAGGAGAACGGGTTGTCCCGCACCACTTCGCCCGCTGTCTTCGACGGCGCCAGCAGCAGCCAGATCACCGGCAGTACGAAGAACACCAGCAGGACGGCGAGCAGCAGGCCCACGATCAGGAAGGAGAGGGCCCGGGAGGGCCGGAGGCGCCGGCCCGTGGCCGCCGAGGGGAGGGTGGTCTGTGTCATTTCTCGTCCAACTTGAACAGGTTCGATCGGGCGACCAGCAGCCCGGCGGCCACGAGCCCCAGCGCCAGCAGGAAGACGGAGATGGCGGCGGCGCCGTTGAAGTCGCCCTGCTGGAAGGCGTAGACATAGGCCAGCTGGTTGGGCGACCAGGTGGGGCTCACCCGGCCGAGGCTGGCGGTCTGGAGCAGCTGGGGCTCGACGAACAGCTGGGTGCCGGTCGCGAAGGCCATGATCGTCATATAGACGATCCACTGGCGGATCATCGGGATCTGCACGTGCCAGGCGGTACGCCAGGGCCCCGCGCCGTCGATCCTGGCGGCCTCCAGCACCTCGTCCGGGATGTTGTTCAGCGCCCCGTACATGACGACCATCCAGCCCCCGGCGCCGGTCCAGAAGGCGATCAGCATCAGGATCAGCGGCAGATTTCCGGGCGCGAGCACGGCCGCGAAGCTGTGCATGCCCATGCTGTTCAGCAGCCAGGACACCGGGCTGACGTCCGGGTCCAGCATGAACAGCCACACCAGGACGCTGGCGACCCCGGCGAGGGCACCGGGGATGTAGTACAGGAACCGGAAGAGCGCCGACGTGCCCGGCCGCACCCGGCTGCGCAGCAGCAGCGCGACCAGGACGACGAGAACCACCAGCACGACCAGCCACATGACGAGATAGATCAGCATGTTCGTGAAGGCCGGGACGAAGCGGTAGTCCTGGGCGACCTTCAGGAACTGGTTGATCCCGGTGAACTGGCCCTTGTCGTTGGTGAGGGCCAGATAGAACGAGTAGCAGGTCGGGAAGACGCCGAACGCGAGCAGCAATACCGTGTAGCCCGCGACGAAGAGGTAACCGGCGAGGCCGCGGCCCCTCCGCCGCGGCGCCACGCCGCGGCGGAGGGGGGAGACGGCGACGCGCTCGGTCTCCAGCAGGGTCATTCGTCGACCACCTGATATCCCTCGGCCTTCGCCTCGTTGCCGATCTCCTTCTGCCAGGCGGGCAGCGTGGAGACGAGGCTCTTGCCGGAGGTCAGTGCCGGCAGGACGACGCTGGACCAGGCGGTGGCGTCCGAGAACTTGGTGTTCGACCAGCCGGTCCACACCTGGCCGGCCGCGTCACGGAACGCCTTGCTCACATCGTTGGCGAAGTAGTCGCTGTTGGCCGGGTTGGCCAGCCAGGCGTCGGCCGCCTTGGTGTAGGCGGGGTAGGTGGGCGCGGCCGCCTGGTTCTCGTCGGACGTGGTCAGCCAGGTGATCAGATCCGTGGACGCCTTGAGGTTGGCGCTGTGCGAGGACGCCATCCACACGCCGCCGCCGACGTTGCCGGTGGCGGACGTCGTCTCGCCCTCCCAGGTCAGCGGGGACGCGGCGGCGATCTGCTTGGCCGGGGTCTTGAAGGCGGCCTTGAACAGATACTGGCCGTACCAGGAAGGGCCGTACGCCATCAGCACCTTGTCGCCGCTGTCCTTGGCGAATCCCTGGCTGAAGAAGCCCTTGGTGGTGACGGCCTTGGCGTCGATCAGCTCGTCCAGCAGCGTCGCCGTCCGGACACAGTTCCTGTCCCCCAGATCGGTGCGCAGGGTGTCCGGCTTCACCAGGTCGAACGCCGGGCACTGGCCGGACCAGAAGTAGGACTCGTGGGAGTTGGTGTCGCCGACCGAGCCGACGAGGTAGCCGGGGTGCTCCTCGGCGACCCGCTTGCCCAGGGCCTCGTACTGCTCCCAGGTGGTGGGGACCTCGTATCCCCACTTCTCCATGAGCGACTGGTTGTACCAGAGGACGACCTGCGCGATGTCGTTGCGCAGGCAGTAGGTGTCGCCGTTGAACTCACAGGGTGTGAGGGAGCCCTTGGCGAAGCCGTCGAGCGTGGCGCTCGGTACGAGCTTGTCGTTCAGGGGCGCGGCGAACGGCTGCGCGCCGGGCTTGGTGGGCTCCGAGGCCCAGGTCATGTCGGTGGGTGTACCGAAGACCACGTCCGGCCAGCCGCTGCCGGTGCGGTCGAAGAGCTGCACCTTCGACTGGAGGTACGAGGAGCCGTCGGCGCCGCCGTCGTACGTGACGATCTTCATCTTCACGTCGGGGTGCGCCTTCTGGTACGCCTCCACCGACGGCAGCCGGGTGGAGTCGGCCCACACGGTGATCTGCGAGCCGTCCTTCTGCGCGGCCGGCTTGAACGCCGAGCCGGCGGACGGGGAGTCGGTGGTGGTGTCGGCGCTGGCACAGCCGGCCAGTACGGCGGCCGTGATCAGGGAGAGCGCGGCCGCGGCGGCGCGTGTCGCGGTGCGGCGTCGGCCGGTTCGCGGAGATCCGGAAGACCTCATCGTCTTGCCTTTCTGTTCTTGCGTGGGACGGGTACGCGCCTTGTGGGGGCGCCGGGCGAGGTGGCCGTCCGGGCGGACGGCCACCGTCCGGTCAGCGCGGCTGCTCGACGAAGCGCTGGAGTTCGCTTCCGTACGCGAAGTCGAGCGGGAGGGCTATGCCGGGCGCCGTGGGGGCGTGGACCAGGCCCTGAGCGTCCACATGGCGCTCGCGGACGACGTCCGCCGCGGTCACCAGGGACTCGTAGTAGGTGGTGTTGGAGATGGCCATGCACAGGTGGTGGTTCGGGATGTCCGAACCGTGCACCTCGGCACGGAGCCGGTAGGCGTCGGCGAGGTGCGCCGTGCGCATGGCGCCGGTGATCCCGCCCCGGAGGGTGGTGCCGGCCCGCACACCGAAGGTGGCGGCCCCGGCCCGGATGAAGTCCGCGGAGTTCATGTGCGCCCCGTCGGAGGTCTCGGCGACCAGCAGCGGTACGTCCACGGTGGCCGCCAGCCGCTGGTACGCGGAGATGCTGAACTCGCGCATCGGCTCCTCGTACCAGAGGTAGTCCGCCTCGGAGAGAGCGCGCCCCAGCCGGATCGCGTCGGGCAGGTCGAAGCCGGCCGACCCGTCGTACATGAGCGGCACCGACGGACCGACGTGCTCGCGCAGCGCCAGACACAGCTCGGCGTCGCGCCGGGCGTCACCCCAGGCGTGCAGCTTGATCCCGCGGTAGCCCAGTGCCAGGCACTGGTCGGCCACGTCGAGGAACTCCGCGACGCTGGAGAACGTCGAGGTGGAGGCGTAGGCCGGGATCGTCTCCCGGAAGCCGCCGAGCAGACGCCAGACCGGCTGGCCGAGATGGCGGCCCGCCAGATCCCACAGGGCGATGTCGATGAGGCCGAGGGTGGGGAGCGGGAGTTCATGGATACGGTCCAGCTCCCACACCCGGTGCCAGAGCCATTCCCGCTGGAAGGGGTCGGCTCCGACCAGTTCCTCGCGGAAGACCCGGTCCACCAGGTCCCGCAGGGTGGTGAAGGCTCCCGGCCTGGCGAACAGGGCCACCCCCTCGGCTCCTTCGTCGGTGCCGATGCGCAGGACAGCGCCGTCGCCCACCGGAGCGCTTCCGCTCAGTCCGTCCCTCCAGCGGAAGGGCGGGCTGGCCGCCGGAACTTCGATCCGGTGTACTTCGACATGGGTGATCTTCATCCTGAGCTTTCGTCTCTGTGTGTGCGTGCGGGCCCGGGGGCTGGTACGGCTCAGAAGCCGCCGTACACCTGGAGCCCGTAGACGCTGCCGCCGTTGCCGCTGGATCCGGTGATGGTCAGCCGCAGATGGCGGGCGGTGACGGGCTCCCGCGTGAACGAGTAGTTGGCCGCCTCGACGGTGTTCTCGGACGTGTGGTCGTCGAACATGGACCACGTCGTCCCGTCGGTCGAGGACTCCAGTCGGTAGCGGTAGCCGCCGGACTTCTCGAAGGTGGTCACCACACTGGAGACCTCGGTGCTCTCGCCCAGGTCCACCTGGATCCAGGACGGGTCGGGCAGACCGAGGCCCTGGGCCCAGCGGGTGGACAGATCGCCGTCCACCGCCTTCTCGGGGAAGTTCTCCTCCGAGTCGGAGGAGGCGGTGACCGGTTTCCTCAGCGCCAGGTCCTTGTCGGCCGGCGTGGTGACGACGGCAGCCGCACTGGGTTCGGAGGCGTTCAGCGCGGCGTCGCGGGCCACGACGGTGAAGGAGTACTCCTTCTCGGGGGTCAGACCGGAGACCCGCAGGGTCGTGGCGCCGGTGACGGCGATCCGCTCGCCGTCCTGGTGGACGACGTAGCCGGTCACCCCGGTGTCGTCGGTCGCGGCCGGCCAGTCGAGCCGCACCACGCCGGGCAGCAGCGCATGGACGTCCAACCGCGCGGGGGCCGAGGGGGCGGTGCTGTCCGAGCCGGGTGCGGCGGGGGAGCCGTACACCTGGAAGTCGAAGACACTGCCGCCGTTCCCGCTGGTGCCGGTGACCGTCAGCCGTACGAAACGGCCGGTGACGGGCTCGGCGGCGCGGGCGTAGTCGGTCATCTCCGTGGTGTTCGCGGAGGTGCGGTCCGCGAGGGTCCGCCAGGTGACCTCGTCCGGCGACACCTCGACGCGGTACTTGTACCCGCTGCTCTTCTCGAAGGTGGTGATCGCGCCGCTCACGTCGTACCGGGCACCGAGGTCTACCTGGATCCACGACGGGTCGGGCAGGCCGCGGCCCTGCGCCCAGCGGGTGGCCAGGTCGCCGTCCACCGCCTTCGCGGGGATGTTGCCGTCCGAGTCGGACGAGGCGGTGACCGGCTTCTTCAGCGCCAGGTCGGCCCCGGCGGGCATGGTGACCTCGATCGCCCGGCTCTTGGGGGACTCGTTGCCGGCCGCGTCCCGGGCGGTGACTCTGAAGCTGTACGTCGTGCCGGCCGTCAGGCCCGACAGGCGTACCGAGGTCGTGCCGGAGGCGCTGACGAGCTTGCCGTCACGGTAGACGGAGTAGCCGGTGACGCCCTTGTTGTCGGTGGACGACGGCCAGTCGAGGTCCGCCACCGTCGGGAAGTCCGTGACCGCGGCGGGGGTGCCGGGCGCGCCGGGCGCCTCGCGGTCGGTGACGGCGGGGCCGGGGTCGAGGTGCCGGTACTCCGGCTGGAGACCGGCGTTGTTCACGACCGAGGCCGGGAGCTGGTCGCAGGCCCCGACGGTGGTGTTGCCGCTGACCTTGCTGTTCGTGCTGTTGAACTGGGTGGAGAAAGCGGGCTGGGTGGTGAAGTTGCCGGTGGCGTCGATGTCCATGCCGTGGTTCAACAGCAGCCACTGGTAGGCCACGTCGCAGAAGGCGTTGCCCGTGTTCTTCCAGTGGCGGCTGCCCTCGTCGTGGTAGACGGCGCCGTAGGCGTGGGTGGGAACACCGCGGATGTAGTTGCCGGAGACGGTGCCACCGGGGTTGGCGCTGAGGGTGTAGATGGCGCCGCCGTCGGCCTGCGACTTCATGATGTCGGAGATCTCGTTGTCGGTGACGAGGTTGTCCCGGCTGGTCGTGGGGGTGTCCCACACCGGTACGCCCAAATTGTCGTCCGGGTAGTTGGAGTCACCGCCCGCGTCGGTCAGGCCCCAGCCCCAGCCGACGGAGATACCGCTGTACGGCAGGTCGTAGACCTTGTTGTGGGTGATCACCGTGTGGTCGGTGTAGCCGGCCAGGATGCCCAGGGAGCCGTTGTACTGATCGGCGACCTTGGTGACAACGTTGTTGTCGACCATGGAGTCCTTGGTGATGTCGCGCGGGTCGTCGGGATGGGCGTCGATCACCTCGACGCCGCCGATCTGGATGCCGGTGGCGGCGATCTGCCGGAAGACGTTGCCCGTGATGTCGGTGCCCTGGGTACCGGTGTTCAGATTCAGGCCGACCGCGCCGAGGTGCGTGAAGGTGTTGCCCTCGAAGCCGATGTCGTGGCCGTAGCTCACATTGACGGCCCCGGGCGTCTTCTTCCAGTTCAGACGGGTGGAGTTGAAGTTGGGATTGCCCTCGCCGACCATCCGGAAGCCCGCCTGGCCCTCGATGAGACCGTCGGACGAACTGGGGGCGAGCCAGGTGGAGTACGAGAAGGTGATGCCCTCGAAGGAGACATCGGTGACCGGCTTGGCCCGGGTGCCGTTCAGATCGACCAGGTCCTGCACGACCGGCACGGTGACGGTCGCGGTCGACAGGTTCTGACCGGCCTTGGGCATGTAGTAGACCTCGCCCCGGCTCCGGTCGACGTACCACTCGCCCGGGGTGTCCAGCAGCTCGCGGGCGTTCTCCAGCCAGGTCGGAGTCTGGATCTCCTGGCCCTGCTGGAGGTTGGCGTTGGTCCAGCAGGGCTGTTCCATCGTCATCGTGGTGCCGGAGATCGACTCCACCCCGCAACGCTGGAGCTTCCAGCCCCAACTGCTCACGACCTCAAGGTCCTTGGGCTGCTTGTAGGCGCTGATGGCGCTGTCGGTGAAGGTGTAGCCGGTGGACGTCTTGCTGAACCCGGACGGGTTCTTCGCGCCGCGCGCCCGGGTCTGCGGCTCACCGTTCACATAGAGCTGGCGGGTGTCGAGGTCGCCGATCCTGGCCTTGTAGATCTGTCCCGACGCGTCGGCCGGGGTCCAGCCCTTGATCTGCTTGCCCCCGCTGATCACCGGGCGGGCGCCGGGGGCGGCCTCGTAGCTGATCCGCTGTCCGGCGCTGCCGGAGTCCCCGGAGGTCAGGCTGAAGGTGCGGCTGAGCTGGTACGTACCCGACATCAGCCGTACGCGGACCTCGCCGCGGACCTTCTTCTTGGCGCCGCGCACATAGTCCCGCGCGTGTTCCAGCGTCTTGAACGGGTGCGCGGCGGTGCCGGAGCCCGCGTCCTTGCCGGTCGGCGAGACATAGACGTCCAGGCCGGGCGCCTTCGGGGCCGCCTGGGCCGGCACGGCGGCCAGGGTCGCGGCAACGGCGGTCAGGGACAGGGCGGTTATGAGCGTTCTTCGCAGCGGCCCGAAAGAAACGTTTCTGCGGGCGGATGGTTCTGGCACGGAAGTCCAATCGCCTGAAGGAGGTGGTGTCGGTGGAACCCGGTCGTGCGCCGGGGTGCACCCGCGGGGGGCGGCTCGGTGCGCGAGCCGGGGGCGGCGGCGTGCCGCCGGTCTACGAGGCGGACGTCTCCGGGGACAGGGGGTCGTCCCCGGTACCGGTGCCCCTCGCGGACGGCGCGGACGGCGCGGACGCTCCGGAGGGTCCGCGGTCGCCGAGGTTGAACAGCCGGTCGCGGATCTTGCGCTCGAACTGGCTCTGGGTGGTGGCGATGTGCTCCACCATCAGCGTCCCGGCGAGTTCGGCCTCCCCCGCGGCGACCGCGTCCGCGATGGCCAGATGCTGGCGCCCGGCGACTTCCAGCGAGCCGGGCGCGTCGCCGTGGAAGAGCAGCACATCGGACTGCGACGCCAGACGCCGCACGCCGGCCACGCTGGACCTCAGGAAGACGTTGTGCGCGGCGACGCCCACCGCGTCGTGGAACGCGGTGTCGGCCTTCGCGAAGGCGTACCCGTCGGCCGCCCTGGCCGCGACCAGTGAGGTCTCGGCGCACTCCCGGACCGTCCGTACCTCGATCGGCGTGGCGTGGGTGGCGGCACGGCGCGCCGTCTCGGACTCGATCACGGTCCGGTAGTCCAGGAGCATCAGGACGTCTTCCATGCTCGTCGGCCGGAAGTGCCCGAGGTGTTCGTCCAGCAGCCCGCCGGACGAGTCGGCGACGAAGATTCCCGCGCCCCGGCGCACACTCAGCCGGCCGATGGCGGCCAGGACCTTCACCGCCTCGCGGGTGACGTTGCGGGAGGCGCCCAGGATCTCCGCCAGGCCCTGTTCGGTGGGCAGCCGGTCGCCGGAGCGCAGGTCCTGCTCGGCGATGTGGTTCAACAGCTGCTCGGCGACCAGTTCGTAACCCGGCCGGTAGGGACGCGTCGCGTCGTCATCCCCTTCGGCAGGGACCTGTGATGGAGCTGCCACTGCGTACCCCCTCGTGCACGTTCGAAATTAACCTGATTCATCGGTGGCGCAACTATGACAGTGGCGTTACGTCTTGAGAAGAGGGCGGGTGGAATTTCCTTCAACAGCCCTTATCGCTGGCCGCAGATGGGGCAAAAGGTGCATCACGCCTCGAAGTATTGCGCGGAAGTGATCTGATCCTTATGGTCCTGCCTGTCCGATGAAGCAGATCCTTAGGAAGGCTGAGACATGCGACGTTTCGCCGCCGTGATCCGGCTGCGGCCCGAGAAGGAGCCGGAGTACCGCGCCCTGCACGCCGCCGCGTGGCCAGGAGTGCTCGCCGCGCTCAAGCGCGCCAACATCGGCAACTACTCCATCTTTCTGCGGGACGGCCTCCTCTTCAGCTACCTGGAATACACCGGCACCGACTACGCCGCCGACACCGCGCTGATCGCCGCCGACCCGGTCACCCGCGAGTGGTGGGCACTGACCGACCCGTGCCAGCAGCCGCTGGACAGCGCGGCCGAGGGCGAGCGGTGGGCCCCCGCCGAG
The DNA here is from genome assembly GCF_042667665.1 of Streptomyces sp. NPDC057307. Classification (NCBI taxonomy): domain Bacteria; kingdom Bacillati; phylum Actinomycetota; class Actinomycetes; order Kitasatosporales; family Streptomycetaceae; genus Streptomyces; species Streptomyces sp. NPDC057307. The sequence goes on from NZ_JBHUZM010000074.1 coordinate 15,627, forward strand.
GAGGTCTTCCACCTCGACTGAGGGCACGTACCTCCGTGCGGGCGCGTGGGCTCGATTCGCGAGATCCGTCCACCGCCCGTTTCGCCCACCGACCCCGAGGAACGAACGGTGCGCATCGACGCTCATCACCATCTGTGGGACCTCGCCGTGCGCGACCAGCCGTGGACCCGCGACATACCCGCCCTGCGCAGGAGCTTCACCGCCGACGAACTGCGCCCGGCGCTCGACCGGAACGCCGTCGACGCCACCGTCGTCGTGCAGACCGTCGCCGTTCCGCGGGAGACCCAGGAACTGCTCGCCCTGGCCTCCGGCGACCCGCACGTCCGCGCCGTCGTCGGCTGGGCGGACCTGACCGGCCCCGGCCTCGCCGACCGCCTCGCCGAACTGCGCGAACTGCCCGGCGGCTCCCGCCTGGTGGGCATCCGCCACGGCATCCAGGACGAGCCCGACCCGGACTGGGCGGCGCGTCCCGAGGTCCGCCGGGGCATCGGGGCCGTCGGCGCCGCGGGCCTCGTGTACGACCTGCTCGTCCGGCCCGACCAACTGCCCGCCGCCGTCCGGACCGTACGCGCCCTGCCGAACGTCCGCTTCGTCCTGGACCACGCGGGCAATCCGGTCATCGGCCCGGACGGCCCGCAGGCGTGGACCTCGCTGCTCACCGACCTCGCCGATTGCCCCAACGTCGCCGTGAAACTGTCCGGCCTCGTCACCAGGACCGGAGCGGACCCGGCCCGCGCGCTGCGCCCCTACGCGGATGCCCTGCTCACGACGGTGGGCCCCCACCGCCTCATGTACGGCTCGGACTGGCCGGTCTGTCTGCTCGCGGCCGGTTACGACGACGTCCTGGCCGTCGCCGAGACGCTCACCGCCCGGCTGAGCGCCGACGAGCGCGAGGCGGTCTTCGGGACGACGGCCGCCCGCTGGTACGGGATCGCCGCGTGAGGGCCCGCCAACTCGGCCGTACGCGCGTGAGCGTCAGCCCCCTGGGGTTCGGCGGCGCCCCCCTCGGCAATCTCTACACACCCCTCGACGACGACCGGGCGGCGGCCGCCGTCGACGCGGCCTGGGGCGCCGGGGTGCGCTACTACGACACCGCCCCGCACTACGGCCTCGGCCTGTCGGAGCGGCGGCTCGGCGCGGCGCTCGCCCACCGGCCGCGCGCGGAGTTCACCGTCTCCACCAAGGTCGGCCGCCTGCTGGAACCCCACCCCGCACCCACCGGATCCGACCTGGCCGCCGGGGGCTTCGCCGTACCCGACACCCTGATCCGCCGGGCCGACTACTCACGTGACGGCGTGCTGCGGAGCCTGGAGGGCAGCCTGACCCGGCTGGGCCTCGACCGGGTGGACATCGTCTATGTCCACGACCCCGAGGAGCACCTGGACGCCGCGCTCCACCAGGCACTTCCCGCCCTGGCGGCCCTGCGCGACGAGGGTGTCGTCGGCGCCGTCGGAGTCGGCGCGAACACCGTCGCCCCGCTGCTGCGGGCCGTCGAGGAGGCTGACGTGGACGCGGTGATGGTGGCCGGCCGCTGGACACTCCTCGACCGCACCGCCGCGCCGCTGCTGGACGCGTGCGCGCGGCGGGGCGTCTCGGCCGTGGCCGCGGCGCCGTTCAACTCGGGCCTGCTCAGCAGGCCCCGCCCGCCCGACGACGCCTCCTTCGACTACGGCCCCGCCCCCGAGTCGGTGCTCCGGCGAGCCCACCGACTCGCCGACATCTGCGACCTGCACGGCATCGTGCTGCCCCACGCCGCCGTCCGTTTCCCGCTGCGCCACCCCGCCGTTGCCTGCGTCGTCGCGGGCTTCCGCGCCCCCGACGAGGTGGTGTCCGCCGCCCGATGGACCGCTGCCGACCTGTCCGCCTCGGCCTGGTCCGAGCTGGACACGTGCGCCGGGGAGCGATGATCGGCGTACGGACGCCGATAGCGGTGGCCGTGCCGGGAGGTCATGTCGCCGAAGGCGATTGATCCCCGTGCGGCGGGTGCACGTTCCCAGGGAACTCCAGGGTTACTGACAGCTCACTCCCAGACGGCCGGGATTGAGTGATGCGGCGGTGGTTCGCCACCGCCCCATCACCGCCTGCCCGAGGAGACCGGCCATGTTCCCTCCGCACCACTCGCTGTTCCGCGGTGTCCGCCGCGATCATCGCCGCCGGCGCTCTCCTGTTGAGCGGCGGTTCGTCGTCTTCCACCGATGCCGCACGGCCTGTGAGGACCTGCTCTCCCAGAACTCGACGGACCGACCCGCGCCGGGCGCGAGTTCGCCGTTCTGACGTCGGCGTTCGTGGTAGCGCGACATGACATCACGCCACGCGGCGCCGAACGCCGCCGCCTCCAACCGATCCCGCGCCATGATCTTCGCCGGGATCACGCTCGTACTTCTCCTGGCGACGCTCGTGGTGGCGCACGGCGCCGACGGCTGGAGCGAAGACGCCGCTCCCGTCGCGGCCGCCTCCCGGCCCACGCCGGCGCCCTCGCTGTCGTCGCCGCCGTCACCGGACGCCGAGCAGGTGGCCGAGGACGCCAGGAACAAGGCGCTCACCGACCGGCTCAAGACGCTGGACACGGGCGGGGCCACACTGTCCGTCGCCGTGCTCGACCTCTCGGACGGCCGCACCGCCCAGTACAACGTGGCGTCGGACCTGACGTACGACACGGCGAGCATCGTCAAGATCGACATACTGGCGGCACTCCTGCTCCAGGCCCAGGACGACGGGCGCGTCCTCACCGAGCGGGAGAAGTCGTACGCCGTCCCCATGATCGTCGACAGTGACAACACCGCGGCGGACGCCCTGTGGGAGACCATCGGCGGCTCGGACGGCCTGGACGCCGCCAACGCGCGCCTGGGCCTGACCGCGACGACCGCGGGCACCGGCCCCCTGTGGGGTCTCACCCAGACCACGGCCGCCGACCAACTGACGCTCCTGTCCGAGGTCTTCGGGAACACGTCCGAACTCACCGCCGCCTCGCAGGACTACATACGCGGGCTGATGGGCCGGACAGCGGACGGACAGGACTGGGGGGTCTCCGCGGCGGGCGACCCGACAGGTCTCAAGAACGGCTGGCTGGAGCGCAGCGTGACGAGCCTGTGGGACATCACCAGCATCGGCGAGGTGACCATCGGAGGCCATCCCTGCCTGCTCGCGGTGCTGTCGAAGGACAACGCCGGGATGGACGCCGGAATCTCCCTCGTGGAGAAGGCGTCGGAAGAGACCGCCGCCGTCATGGAAGGGTGAGAGTGGTCGTGCCGCCGGCTCACTCCGGGAGACGGAATCCACCGGTCCGGTGGCCCGACGGGAGGATGCCGACGCGATGTCGAACTCGCTGCTCGCCGCTGATGGACCCGCCGCCGCCTAAAGTGCGGAGTGGCCGTGTTTGTACAGGCGGACCTGCACATCCGACAACACCCGACAACATCCGAAAGGGAATCCGTCGTGAAGACCTTCACCATGCCCGGCACCGACATCCTCGCCCCGAACGTCGTGCTCGGCCTGATGCGTATCGCCGACAAGACAGACGAGGAAGTCCGCGAACTCGTCCGCACCGCGCGCGACGCCGGCGTCGACTTCGTTGACCACGCCGATGTCTACGGTGGCGAACTGCACGGTTGTGAGCGGCGCTTCGCCGAGGCGATGGAGCTGAGCCCGTCGCAGCGTGACGAGATCACGATCCAGACCAAGGCGGGAATCGTCACGGACGGGCCGTACTACGACTTCTCGTACGAGCACATCGTCAAGTCGGTCGAGGGCTCACTCGCGGCCCTGCGGACCGACCGCATCGACATCCTGCTGCTGCACCGCCCCGACGCGCTTGTCGAGCCCGAAGAGGTGGCCCGCGCCTTCGACGAACTGGAGTCCTCGGGCAAGGTGCGGGCCTTCGGTGTCTCGAACCAGACCCCGGGCCAGATCGAGCTGCTGCGCAAGTACGTACGCCAGCCGATCGTCGCCAACCAGCTTCAGCTGTCGATCACACACGAGCCGATCATCGCTCAAGGGGTCGCCGCGAACATGCTCGCGGAGCAGCAGGCGGTCACCCTCGACGGCGGAGGGATCGTCGACTACTGCCGGCTGAACGACATCACCATCCAGGCGTGGTCTCCCTTCCAGGCCGGTTTCTTCACGGGTGTCTTCCTCGGCTCGCCGGACTACCCCGAGCTCAACGCCGTCATCGACCGCCTCGCCGCCCAGTACGACGTCCCCGCAATCGCGATCGCGACTGCCTGGATCACCCGCCACCCCGCTCGCATGCAGGTCGTACTCGGCACCACCAGCCCGGAGCGCGTCGCCGGCGCCGCCCAGGGCTCCGACCTTCCGCTCACCCGGGCCGAGTGGTACGAACTGTTCCGCGCCGCGGGCCACCTCGTTCCCTGAATCCGGATACGGGGCGGCACCTGCCGGTATTCCTCCCGGCACTGCTCCCGGTACTCCTCGGTCGCGAGGGCCGCGTCGGACACCCGCACCGGGGCAGCCGGGGCGTCGTGCCCGACCGGCCCCGGGACACGGCGGCGGCCATGGGTGGGCGGCGGCGGTTCAGCCGCCGAAGGCGGGGACGAACGTCGAGTTGAACGCCTTGAGATCGCCGGGATTCCGGCTGGTGATCAACGTGTTCGGCCCCGACGTGCAGACATGGACCTGTTCGTCCACCCAGGTGCCGCCCGCGTTGCGGATGTCGGTCCGGAGACTGGGCCATGAGGTGAGGGTCCGGCCTTCCAGTACACCGGCCTCGACCAGCGTCCACGGGGCATGACAGATCGCCGCCACCGGCTTGCCGGCGTCGAAGAAACTCTTCGCGAACGCGACGGCCGCGTCATCCGTGCGCAGCGCGTCGGGGTTGGCCACCCCGCCGGGCAGCACGAGACCGTCGTAGTCCGCCTCCGAGGCCGCCGCGACGGTCCGATCGACCGGGAAGCTGTCGGCCTTGTCGAGATGGTTGAACGCCTGGACCTCGCCCGATTCGGTGGAGACCAGTACGGGCTCGCCACCCGCGTCGAGAACGGCTTGCCAGGGCTCGGTCAGCTCGACCTGCTCCACACCCTCGGGAGCCACCAGAAATGCCACTCGCATACGGATCACACCCTTCGTTTCGCACCAGCAACACTTTTCCCCTTCCCTTTCGGCCGCCTCGTCACACAGAAGCGGGGGAGCCCACTCGGCCATGACCACTGCCGCGTCACGCGGAACCGCCGACCGTGCTCCGAGGTTCGACGGCGCGGGCGGCGTGGGGTCACCTCAGCAGCAAGGACCTGGGCTGGGCGGAGAGCGCCTGGTCGAGGACCAGGGACGCCGCCCCCACAGCGGCCACGTTCTCGCCCAGTGTGGTGGTGGCGACCGTCGTCGGGTGGGTCGCCCTGACGAAGGGGGAGCGCGCGACCATCGGCTCGATCGTCGTGAGAAGACGGGGGGCGAGCACGAGCCACGTCGGCCCGCCGAAGACGATGGTGTCGACGTCCAGCAGCGTCCCCGCCGCGCAGACGCCCCGGCCGATACGGATGGCGAGGCGCTCGATGATGCCGTCCGCCTGCGCGTCCCCGTCGGCGGCGAGCTGTGCCAGCCGCTCCAGACCGTGCTGGGCGTCGGCCGGGTCGAGCACCGTGTACTCGGAGCCGAGTACACCCAGCGCGATCGCCTCGTCGACGAGCGTCCGCGTCGAGCAGGCCGCGCCGAGGCCGCCGACCTCGCCCGCGTTGCCGGAGACCCCGCGCAGCACGGTGTCGTCCACCACCAGCCCCATCCCGGAGCCGGTACCGAGGTAGAAGAAGAGCAGATTGCGGCTCTCGGTGGCCGCCCCGGCCCAGCGCTCGGCGACGACCGCGGCCGTGACGTCCTTGTCGAGGAGTGCCGGGAGTCCGGTCGCCTCGCTGAGCCGGTCGCGCAGCGGGTAGCGGCCCCAGCCGGGCAGCTCCGGAGGATCGACCACCCAGCCGGCGGACGCGTCTATCGGGCCGGGCGCGGCGATGCCCAGGCCCAGCACCCGTGCCTCGTCGATCCCCGACTCCGCCACGAGCGAGCGCACCGAGGCGGCCATGTCCGCGACGGTCCCGTCGGTGTCACCGGCGCTCGGGGTCCGCTGGCTGCGATGGCCCACGACCGTGCCGTGAAGATCCACCAGCACGCAGGTGATCACGGCGGGGTCGAGATGGACCCCCACGGCGTAGCGAGACGTCGGGACGATTTCGAGGAGGGTACGGGGCTTCCCGCTGCCGGTGTTCTGCTTCCCCGATTCACGGGCCACACCCTGGTCGATCAGCCGGCGCGTGATGTTCGAGACGGTCTGCGCGGAGAGACCGGTGGCCTGGGCGAGTTCGACCCGGCTCAGGCCCGCCGGGTGCCTGCGGATCGCGTCGAGAATGACGGACTCGTTGAAGTCCCCCATGCGCGGCAGATTGGTGCCGCGCCGGATCGTGCGCTTCTCGGCTCTCACAGGGTTCTTCTCAGGTCTCGCCGTGTTGGTGGTCAACGTGCCTCTCCCCGCCTCCGGCGAGCGGCGGCCGTGGTGCGCCGCCGCCCCGAAGGCAACAGATCGATGGAATGGTACGACGTGGGCGGGCGCGCGGGACGGACCCCGCCCAGCCGCCGACTCGACGGATCAGCCGACCTCCTCCGTTCCGCCGCGCGCCGCGGGCGCGGGGCGCAGACGCAGCGTGCGGATCTGGAAGGGCCGGAACCTGAGTTCCACGGACCCGTCGCCGGACGCGCGTGCCAGCTCCTGCTCCGGCTGCTCCAACAGGTCGCAGTCGAAGGCGGCGGCGAGGGGAAATCCCGCCGACAGCCGCGCCGGGACCGCTCCGCCGCACGCCTCGTAGAGACGTACGACGAGGTCGCCGCTGCGGTCGTCCGCGAGCTTGACCGACTCCACCACCACATCGGTGGTGTCGATTCCGACCAGCGACCGGGTGTCGGCCGGCGCGGGGCGCAGGGGCAGGTTAAGCGCGTACCCTCCGGCGATCGCCTCCTCGATGCCCGCCCCGGCCAGCAGCGCGTAGCTGAAGCTGTGCCGGCCGCGGTCGGCCCCCGGGTCGGGGCTGTGCGGGGAACGGAGCAGCGAGAGCCGCACCGTCGTGGTGGTCCCGCCGCCGTCCCGGGTGTCGCGGCGGACGTCGTGCCCGTAGGTGGAGTCGTTGAGCAGGGCGGCGCCCCAGTGCCGCTCGCCGACGTGCACCCAGCGGTGCGCCCACAGTTCGAAGCGTGCCGCGTCCCAGCTCGTGTTCTCGTGGGTGGGGCGCTGCACATGACCGAACTGGATCTCGGCGCTCTCCCGTTCCGCGTGCACGTCGAGCGGCCACGCCGCCTTCAGCACGGTGTCGCGCTCCTGCCAGTCGATGTCGTTGCGGACGCTCACCTGCCGGCTCTCGGCCGTGATCTCGATGTGCTGGACGAACCGGGAGGCTCCGTGGGCGCGCTCGACCCGCACCGACGCCAGCAGCGGTCCCTCGTCCACGAGAGTCACCGACTCGGCCTCGTCCAGGTCGCGCACCGTGTCGCGGTAGTACGAGTCGATGTTCCACGCCGACCACAGATTCGGGTCGTCGGGGTGGAGCTGGAGGAGATTGCCCGCCGTACCGGGAGCGATCGCCTCCCGCCGCTCCGCGTGGTCGTACACCGAGGTGAGCAGACCACGCCGGTCCACGACGACGGTCAGCACCCCGTTGTCGAGGACGAAACCACCGTCCTGGGCACGGGCGCTGACCGCGTTCCGGGGCGTGTCCACCGTGCCGCCGGAGGCGAGCGGGGCCACCTCGGCGAGGACCGCCCTACGGCCGTCCGACAGGCGCTGCCCACCGGCGACCGCGTCGTCGGCGACGACGGCGACCTCGCGGCGCGCGTACGGTCCGGCGTTGAGGAGCGCGGGACCCCCGGGCAAATGCCCGGTCGCCTCGGCGATCAGGGTCTCCAACTCGCCCTGGATCTCGGCGTACTCGCGTTCCGCCTGCCGGTGCACCCAGGCGATGGACGAGCCCGGCAGGATGTCGTGGAACTGGTTGAGCAGGACCCGCCGCCACAGCGAGTCCAGCGCCTCGTACGGATACGGCGCCCCGGTCCGGACGGCGGCGGTGGCGGCCCACAGCTCCGCCTCCCGGAGCAACGCCTCGCTCCGCCGGTTGCCGCGCTTGGTGCGGGCCTGGCTGGTGTAGGTGCCGCGATGGTTCTCCAGATACAACTCGCCCCGCCATACGGGGAGTTGATCGCGTTCGGCACGGGCAGTCGCGAAGAACGCGTCCGGCCCCTCGACGACGACCTTGGGTGAGCCTTCGAGGTCACGCAGCCGACGGGCCTTCTCCAGCATCGAACGCGTGGGCCCGCCACCGCCGTCGCCGTAGCCGAAGGGGACCAGCGAGCGGGTCGCCACGCCCTTGTCCGCGAAGTTGCTCTCGGCGTGGGCGAGTTCGGCCGCCGTGAGTGACGCGTTGTAGCTGTCGACGGGCGGGAAATGGGTGAAGATACGGGTCCCGTCGATGCCCTCCCAGTCGAAGGTGTGGTGCGGCAGCTTGTTCGTCTCGTTCCAGGAGAGCTTCTGGGTGAGGAACCACCGGGCCCCCGCCAGCTTGGCCAGTTGGGGATAGGCGGCGGTGTAGCCGAACGAGTCGGGCAGCCACACACCGTGCTGCTCGATGCCGAACTCCTCCGCGAAGAAGCGCCGCCCGTATACGAGTTGGCGGGCCAGCGCCTCACCGCCGGGGAGATTGCCGTCGGCCTCGACCCACATGCCGCCCACCGGCGCCCAGTTGCCGTCGGCCGCCGCCTTCTTCATCCGGGCGAAGATCTCCGGGCGCTGTTCCTTCATCCACGCGTACTGCTGCGCCGAGGAACAGGCGAAGACCAGCTCGGGGTACTCCTCCGCCAGCGTGGTCATGTTGGTGAACGTACGCGCGCACTTGCGGACGGTCTCCCGGACCGGCCACAGCCACGCCGAGTCGATATGGGCGTGGCCGACCGCCGAGAGAGTGTGCGCCGAGGCGTGCGCGGGCCGGGACAGTACGTCGGCGAGCCGGCGCCGGGCCTCGGCCGCGGTGTTCGCCACATCGCCCGCGACGATCGCGTCGGCGGCCCGGCGCAGGGCGTGGAGGATCTCGTGGCGCCGGGAGGAGCCGACAGGCAGCTCGTGCATCAGCTCGTCGAGCACCTCGATGTCGTGGATGAGATGCCATACGTCGTCCTCGCGTACCGCGATCTCGGCCTGTTCGAGCCGGTAGATGTGCTCCGTGCCCGCGGTTTCGAGCGAACCGTGGTGGATGTGCAGGCCGGCGCTGGCGACGATGGGCGGGTTGGCGGCCAGCTCGATCAGCAGGTCGACCCGGTCGCCGCCGGTGGCTGAGTCGGCGAGGAGCACCGTACGGCTGTACGGATGCAGGCCCTGGAGCGGCGCGCCCCGGTCGTCGTGGACGAGGCCCTCCGCCTGGCCGCCGGGGCCCTTCGTCAGATCGAAACCGAGGTCGAACACGGCCTCGACCCGGCGCCCCGACCACTCCTCGGGAATGTCCGCGCCCGCCCGCATCCACGTTGTCGCCCAGGGGCCGCCCCAGGTGGTGCCGAGGGTGAAGGGCTCGTACTCGGCGCCCAGGGCGTCGGCCACGGGGACGGGTTCGCCGTCCACGTGCCAGGCGCTCAGGGTGAGGGGGCGTACGGCGCTGTAGAGGGCCGGGCGGATCACCCGGTCGAGGAGCTTGCGGATCCGCGTCTCGATGATCCGGCGGTCGTCATGCACGGTGCTGGTCCTTCCGAAGGCCGTACGCGGCGGGGGACTCGGGGTCGGGAGCGGGGAGCCGTACGGTGTCCCGCGCGCCGTCCGGCCAGGCCACGTCCACGAGCAGGGCGGTGCCCTCGGCGCGGGTGGTGACCTCGGGCAGGGCGGTGGGATCGGCGCCGCCGAGGTGGACGAGGGCGATGTGGACGGTGCCGTGGGCGACGGGTCCCCCGGTCGCCACGACGGGGGTGGCGGACGCGGCGCCCAGGGCGTTGCTGTCGGTGCCGGTCACGACGGAGGCGTTCGGGAGACCCTGTGCGCCGACGACGACGGAGACCAGTCCGCCGTCGCCCTCGACCCGTGCGGTCGCACCGTCGACCGGGCCGGGCGGGGGCACGGCACCCGGACCGACCGCGAGCGCCCAGCCGCCGATACGCAGCACATGCCCGGCCCCGGGATCGCCGTCGACGCGTACGGCCCGGACCTCGACCGACCCGCGCAGCGCGGAACCGACGGTGAGCCAAGGGCCCGGCGTGTAGCGGGTGTCGGGGCCGCCGAACGGATCCCATGTCGTGTCCTCGGGCCAGTGCGCGCGAGAACGCGAGACGGCCGTGGCGCCGTCCACGGAGATCCTGGTCGCCGGGCGCCGGTGGGAGGCGCGCCCCGCCGCGTCCAGCAGGACGACCGCGTTGTCGAGCGGATCGGCGACCACGCGGGCGCCGGGTCCCGCGGTGGGGTCGCCGGGGGTCTCGGGCGCGGTGTGCGTCGAGTAGGCGAACCGCGCGTAGCAGGGGTCGTCCGCGTGCGGGCGGGCCGGATCGGCGTGGTCCCCGCCATGGTTGACGACGCGCACGACACCGTCGGACGCGGTGCCGGAGACGAGCCAGCCGGGCGCGGCCAACGTACGTGTGAAGTCGCCCTGTTCCACGGCGAGCGGCGTCGACTCCGCGGTCCAGACGGGGTGGTGCGCCGGCAGCGCGAGACCGATGAAGCCCTTGCTCGCCCAGTACGGCGACGCGGGCCCCGAGTAGACCTGGAGGACTCCGCGGAAGGGCCGGTGCCAGCCGAGCGTGAGCAGGTCCTGGTCGTCGGTGGCGCCGTGGTCGGTGAAGTGGTCGAGCATCCGACCGGCGACCGCGCGCGTCTCGCCCGGCGCCAGCGGTGTGGCGTCGAACAGCGCGCCGGCCCACACGGACGCGAGCGCAGCGTGCCGGTAGGTGAGCGAGCGGCCCTGGATCAGCGGCGAACCGTTGGCCCCGACCAGGAGTCGCTGGTCCGCCAGGAAGCGGCGCAGCCGGGCCCGGTAGCGGTCGAGCAGTCCGGCGGGGGCCGTGTCACCGAGGATGCGGCAGAACCACAACGGGTACAGATGCATGGCCCAGCCGTTGTAGTGGTCGAAGTTGCGGCGTTCGCCGCCGCTGAGCCCGTCGGAGTACCAGCCGTCGCCCGCGTACCAGCCGTCGGTCAGCGCGATGACGCGGTCGAGGTCCTGCTGCTGCCACTGTCCGCCGGCGGTGCGGGCGAACGCCTCGGTGACCCCTTGGAACCAGACCCAGTTGTTGCCCGGCATCGGGTCGCCGACCATCGGGGCGAGCCAGTCGAGGATCTGGCTCCTGACCCGGTCGTCGAGGCGGTCCCAGATCCAGGGCCGCGTCTCGTGCAGCGCGAGCGCGACGGAGGCGGCTTCGACCTTGGCCTGGTTGCACTCGGCGAAGGTGGGCCAGCGCTCGGGGCTCGAAGGATCGGTGCCGGCGGCCAGGCCCCGCGCGTACCAGCCCGCGAGATCGTGCCGGTCGGCTCCGTCCGCTCCCGCCAGCCGGAAGCCGGCCAGCAGGAAGGTGCGGGCGAAGCCTTCGAGCCCGTCGCTGAGTGCGCCGTTGTGGCTCGGGGTGCCGGGCAGCTGGATCAGGGAGTGCTCGGCGGTGCCGTACGGCCGTACGGCGAGCAGCAGCCGGTCGGCGGTCCGCTCCCAGTGGGCGCGGTCCTCGGCGGGCGATCGATTCACGAGCTGCGGGTTCATGGGCTGCGGGTTCACGCGGTGCGGGTTCATGCGGTGGGCGTTCATGAGGCGCGGGTCTCCCATGCCTGCTCGAATTCGGCGCGAATCTTGTCGCCGGCCTCCTTGCGCCAGTGCTTGATGACGTCGTCCCACTCACTGAGCGGGACCCGGCCCTGCATGACGCCCTTGCGGGTGTCGTCGATGGTCGTCTGGAGGAGTTTGGACATCTTGGAGTCGGTCGGCGAGTACAGGGGCTCGGCGTCGTTCGGGATCAGCCGCTGGACGGCTTCCTTCTGGAAGGCGTACTGGTCCGGCACGATCTCCGGCTTCGTCGGGTAGTACAGGGCTCCCGGCGCGTCGGTGGCGAAGATGGTGGGGAGATAGACCTCGGACTGGCCCTGTGCGGTGAGGACCGGGTCGCTTCCCTTCAGGGTGTGGCCGGGACCCTGGACGCCGTATTTGCGCAGCAGGTATCCGTCGGTCCCGAAGGGGGAGGCGAGGGCGTTCATGGCGCGCAGGATCTGTTTGATCCGGGCCTTGGGGGCCTTCTTGATGATGAGCGTGGCGAAGTTGGCCGAGCCCTGCCACTGCCCGCCGTCGCCGCCGTCCCAGCCAGGCGCCATCATGTAGCCGATCTCGAAGCCCTTGGTGCCCGCGCCGTACAGGGTGTAGTAGTCGTTCCACGCGACCGGCGCGTCGGGGTTCATGACGGTGCGGCCGGTGCCGAACCACTCCTTGTGCTTGCCGAGGACGCTGTAGGCGTCCGGGTGCATGAGGCCGCCCTTGGTGAGCCGGCGGACCGCGTCCATGGCCTGCTTGGCCTCCTCGGTCTCGTACATCCAGATGAACTTGCCCCCTTTCTGCTGCCACTTGTTGGGGGCCTTCAGCATCTGCATCACGAAGTTCCACGCGGTGACGGGGTCGCTCATCGCGTACCGGTTGCTCTTCGGGTCCGTCACGTCCTTGCACAGCTGGGCGAACTCGCGCCAGCTCTTCGGATGCGGGTCGACACCCAGCTTGTCGGTCAGATCGAGCCGGATGTACGTCGGGGGGCCGCCGGACAGCGGGCGGGGCATCGGGAGCGCGTAGATCCCGCCGTTGCGCACGCACGGGGCCCAGGAGGCGGTGGGGATGTTGGCGAGATACGGGTAGTCCCGGATGTTGTCGCCGGCCAGATGCTCGGAGAGGTCCTCGAAGAGGGCGTCCAGCATGTCCGGTGTGGCGGCGGAGTTCTGGTCCGGGGGCAGCATCAGCATCGCGTCGGGCAGGTCGCCCCCGGCGATGGTCACGGCGAACTTGTTCGGATAGTCCTGGACAGGCGTGATCTGGAAGTTGATGTCGCAGCCGAGGCTCTTGTTGAGGGCCTGCCACATGACGTTGTCGTCCACCGGCGGGGGCACCGGGTTGAAGATCAGCGTCATGATGTCGATGGCGTCGCCCTTGGCGGGCGGTCCGTCCGGGAATGCCTTGACGGGGTCGGCGGGGTAGTGCAGATATCCCGCGGCGACGCCGTCCGCGGTGGCGGGCATCGACGTCGGCGCGCCCTTGTACGGGATGTACGTGGGCAGTTGGGCCTTCGCGTTGGCGTCCCGGGCCGTGGCGGGCTTGTAGTCGCCGCAGCCGGCCAGGGTCAGCCCGGCCGCGACACCGGCGGCGGAGGCGAGGAAACCGCGGCGGTTCATTCCTGTGTTCATGACTGTTCTCATCCCTTCACCGCTCCGACCATGACGCCCTTGTTCATATGCCGCTGCAGGAAGGGGTAGACGATCACGATGGGCACGATCGACAGCACCAGGATCGCGGCCTGCAGCGACTGGGCCGGTGGGATCGGCGCACCGGCCGCGACGTCGATCTGGCCGCCGCTGAGTGCCGCGTTGTTGACGACGTAGGACCGCAGCACGAGCTGCATGGGCCACTTGGCAGCGTCGTTGATGTACAGCAGGGCGTTGAAGAACGCGTTCCAGTACGTCACCGCGTAGAAGAGCCCGATGACGGCGACGGACGCCTTGGAGAGGGGGAGCACGATCTTCGTGAGGATCTTCAGTTCCGACGCGCCGTCGATACGGGCCGCGTCGATGAGTTCCTTGGGCAGATTCATGAAGAAGGAGCGCAGCACGATCACGTTGAACGCGTTGATCATGGTCGGCAGGATCAGCGACCAGTAGCTGTTGATCATGCCGAGCTGCTTGACCATCAGATAGCTGGGGATGATGCCCGGCGCGAACAGCATGGACATCAGCAGCAGCATGAGCACGGGCTTGTGCCCGAACGAGCCGGGCCGGCTCAGTCCGTACGCCAGCATGATGGAGCCGACGAGGCTGAGGGCGGTGCCGACGACGGTGACGCCGATGCTGACGAACATGGCCTTGGAGACCAGGCCGCCCGAGAGCAGGGCCCGGTAGGACGAGAACGTGATGTCGTCGGGCCACAGCACATAGCCGCCGGCCTTGTTGACCTGCTCGGCGTCGGCCAGCGACGTCGCGATGATCGCGACGAAGGGCAGGACGACCGCGATCACGCACACCAGCAGAATCAGCGACTTGAGGGTGCGCCACGGCAGGGACCCGGGCGTCTCCCCGGGGATCGCGCTGTAGGTCTTGTGCGGCCTGCGGCGCACGGGGTGCACGGGAGACAACGTTGTCATGAGCGGTACACGCCTTCCTCGCCGAACAGATGGGCGATCTTGTTGGCGCCCAGGACCAGGGCGACCCCGACGATGCCCTTGACGAGCCCGACGGCGGCGCTCACGCCCCAGTCCCCGCCGATCAGACCGTGGTTGAAGACATAGGTGTCCATGACTTCGCTGTTCTCCAGACCGACACCTTGCTGCTGCAGCAGGATCTGCTCGAAGCCGACGGACAGGGCGTCGCCGAGGCGCAGGATGAGCAGCAGGATCACCAGGCCGCGCAGGGCGGGCAGGGTGACGTGCCAGGTCTGCCGCCAGCGGCTGGCGCCGTCCATGGCGGCGGCCTCGTAGAGGTTGTGGTCGACACGGGACAGCGCGGCCAGGAAGAGGATCGTGCCCCAGCCGGTGTCCTTCCAGATGACCTGGGAGGTCAGCAGGGCCTTGAACGTCTCGGGGTTGCCGATGATGTTCCAACTGCCCATGTCGTGGGCGCTCAGGAACAGATTGAGCATGCCGTCGTTGCCCAGCATCTGCTGGAAGAGGGAGACGACGACCACCCAGGACAGGAAGTGCGGCAGGTACAGGACGTTCTGCACCCACTTCTTGACGCGCTCGCTGACCAGGCTGTTCAGCGCGAGGGCCAGGAGGATCGGCGCGGGGAACACGAACACGACCTGGATCAGCGTCAGTTGGAGGGTGTTGACCAGCGCGTGCAGGAACTGCTGGTCGCCGTTGAAGAGGACGTCGAAGTTGTCGAGTCCGCTCCACGGGCTGTGCAGGATACCGATGTAGGGCTGGTAGTCCTGGAAGGCGATGACGTTGCCGAGCAGCGGGATGTAGTGGAAGAGGAGCATCACCACGATGCCCGGTATCAGGAACCAGAACAGGGCCAGGTCCCGGCGGCGGTGCGGGCGCGGCCGCCGCAGCCGGCCCTTGTCCGCCGGCCCGGCCTTCTCGGCGGGGCGGGCGGCGGGTTGGTCGAGCGTTGTCATGATGTGGAGCCCTTTCACCGGAAGGCGGGCGTCTTCGGCCACTCCCGGGGTTGGCAGGTCATGCGGAGGTTCGATCGGCGGTCCGGCCTCCTTCTCTCTTCCGGTGTCCGTGCTGTGCTTGCGCTGTGCTCGCCCCGCCCGTCAGGCCAGTCGGGGGAGTGCCTCGCGGGTGACCTCGCCGAGCAGCGGCTCACCGGCCACCCACCGGGCGACCTCGGCGACCGCGTACCGCCCGAGCCGTCGTACCTCGCTGCCCTGTGTGCCGGCTATGTGCGGGGTGACCAGCACATTCGGCAGGGACAGCAGGGGGTGGCCGGGCGGCAGGGGTTCGGGGGCCGTCACATCGAGGTACGCCTCCAGCCGGCCGGAGGCGCATTCGGCCGTCAGCGCGTCCGTGTCGACGATGGCCCCCCGAGCGGTGTTGATGAGCGCGCCCCGGTCGGGGACGAGCGCGAGCATCGCGGCGTCGAGCAGGCCCTTGGTCTGGGGCAGGAGCGGGGCGTGGACGCTGACCACCGCCGACCGCGCGCAGAGATCGGCGAGTTCGACCCGCTCGGCGCCGAGTCGGCGCGCCTCCTCGTCCGTGACGTACGGATCGCTCAGCAGCACCCGGAAACCCGCGTCGGACCTGCGCAGTTCGGCGATGACCCGGCGGCCGACACGTGAGGCGCCGACGATCCCGACCGTGAGCCCGTCGGCGCCCGAGCGGTCGGCGAAGTCCGGCCAGCCGTCGGCGTAACCGGCCGCCGTCGTCAGCGTGCGGCGCGCGGCGAGCGTGATGAGGGCGACGGTGTACGAGGCGACGGGACCCGCGTTGGCGTCGGCCGCGGACGACACGACGATCCCGCGTTCCCAGACCGCCTCGCTGACGATCGGCTTGACGGTGCCGGCGGCGTGGATCACGGCCCGCAGATGGGGCGCTCTCGCCAGGACGTCGGCCGTCAGACGGGGGCAGCCCCAGCCGCTGACCAGGATCTCCGCGTCGGCGAGCGCGGCGCCCAGACCCGCCCCGAGGTCGGCCCCGGAAGGGTCGGGGGCGAGCCGCACCAGTGCGGAGAGCCGGGCGCGCTGGTCCTCGGCCAGCACGAGTTCGGCGGTACCGGGGCTCATCACACACACCGCCCTGGGACGGTCGGGGGGTTCGGTTCCGGCTGTCATACGAGGGTCCTCCTCCAAGTGGGCACGGGTCGGCCGACGGGTCCTCAGGCGCGCGGCACGCGCAGGGTCACCAACTGGAAGGGGCGCAGGGCGAGTACGACACCGCCGTCGGCGGCCGTCAGCGGCTCGGCGTCCGGCAGTGGGCGTTCGAGAAGATCCGTCGGGACGGCTCGGCCGGTGGCGAAGCCGTCGGCACGGACGGTGGCGCGGGCCCGGCCCCCGTGTGCCTCGTAGAGGCGTATAACCAGGTCGCCGCTGCGGTCGTCGGCCAGCTTCACGGCACTGACCACGACGGCGTCGTTGTCGACGGTCACCAGGGGCGCGACCGCCGCGGCGGATCCGGTGACCCGGCGCTCGGGCAGATTGGCCCGGTGGCCCTCACGGACGGCGTCGCCGATGGTCGCACCCGGCGCGAGCGCGTGCCGGAACCGGTGCGTGCCCTGGTCGGTCTCCGGATCCGGGTAGCGGGGGGCGCGCAGCAGCGACGCGCGCACGGTGGTCGTCGTGCCCGCGTCGGCGCCGGTCCGTACCGTACGGGTCACGTCGTGGCCGTAGGTCGCGTCGTTGACGACCGCGACACCCCAGCCCGGCTCGTCGACGTGCACGAAACGGTGGTTGCACGCCTCGAACTTGGCCCACTCCCAGCTCGTGTTCTGGTGGGTGGGCCGGTACACATGGCCGAACTGTGTCTCGGAGGCGTACCGATCGGCCTTCACGTCCAGCGGGAAGGCCAGCTTCAGGAAGCGTTCGGTCTCGTGCCAGTCCACCTCGGTGTCGATGTCGAGCCGCTTGACGTCCGCCGGAACCGACAGGAGCTGTGTGACACGGGACGCCCCGAAGACCCGCTCGACACGCACCGAGGTGCCCTCGACGCCCAGCCCGGCCACCTCGGTGAGGTCGCTGCCGACGTTCCGGTAGAAGGCGTCGACGTCCCACGCGTCCCACTGGTTCGGGAAGTCGGGATGGAGCTGGAGAAGGTTGGCCGCCCGGCCGGGCGCGACCGCCTCCCGGTCCGCGACACGGTCGTACGCGGAGACCACGAGACCGCGCGCGTCGATCTCGACCCGCAGCAGGCCGTTGTCGAGGACGTACCCGCCTCCTTCGCGCGGGACGGGCGGCACCGTGCAGCCCTGCGCGGTCCGGGCCGACGCACCTCCGGCCGGGACCGAACTCCGGCCGTGCGGAGCCGAGTTGAACACCAGCTCGGTGCCGCCCGACGCGTCACCGGCGAGCGCGCGCTGCGCACCCGCGATGATTTCCTCCAGCTCTCCGGCGAGCCGCGCGTAGGTCTCGCGTGCCTCGCGGTGCACCCAGGCGATCGACGAGCCGGGCAGGATGTCGTGGAACTGGTGGAGGAGGACCGTCTTCCAGATCCGGTCCAACTCCTCGTACGGATACGGCATGCCGGTGCGCGCCGCCGCCGTGGCGGCCCACAGCTCGGCCTCGGTGAGAAGGGACTCGCTGCGCCGGTTGCCGCGCTTGGTCCCCGCCTGGCTGGTGAGCGTGGCGCGGTGCAGTTCCAGATACAACTCCCCGACCCACACGGGCGGTTCGGGGTACTCGGCCTCGGCCTTGGCGAAGAAGTCGGAAGGCGCCTCCCACTCGACCCGCGCCGCGCCCTCCAGACTGCGCATCCGGGCCGCCTTGGCGACCATCTCGCGCGTGGTCCCGCCTCCGCCGTCCCCGTAACCGGTCGGCGCGAGGGAGCGGGTGGCGACACCCTTCTCCTTGAAGTTGCGTGCCGCGTGGGCGATCTGACGTCCCGTCATCTCGCAGTTGTACGAGTCGACGGGCGGGAAATGGGTGAAGATCCGGGTGCCGTCGATGCCCTCCCAGGAGAACGTGTGGTGCGGGAAGGTGTTGGTCCGGCTCCACGAGATCTTCTGGGTGAGCAGTCGGGTGGCGCCGGCGGCCTTGATGATCTGCGGCAGACCGGCCGCGAAACCGAAGGTGTCCGGCAGCCACGCCTCGTCGTTCTCGATGCCGAACTCGTCCAGGAAGAAGCGTTTGCCGTGGACGAACTGGCGGGCCATCGCCTCGGACCCCGGCATGTTGGTGTCGGACTCCACCCACATCCCGCCGGCGGGTACGAACCTGCCGTCCGCGACGGCCTTCTTGACCCGGGCGTACACCTCGGGCCGGTGCTCCTTGATCCAGGCGTACTGCTGGGCCTGCGACATGGTGAAGACGAAGTCCGGCTCCTCGTCGAGGAGCGCCGTCATGTTCGACGCCGTACGGGCCACCTTGCGGACCGTCTCGCGCAGCGGCCACAGCCAGGCGGAGTCGATGTGGGCGTGCCCGACGGCGCTGATGCGGTGCGCCGCGGGGGCGGCGGGCGCGGCGAGCACATCGGCCAGTTCGTCACGCGCAGCCTGCGCCGTGCCGTTCACGTCCCGCAGGTCGACGGCGTCCAGGGCGCGGCCGACCGCGCGCAGGATCTCCCAGCGGCGTGCCCCGTCGACGGGCAGCTCCGCCATCAGCTCGCCGAGGACCTCCAGGTCCATGACCAGGTTCCACACCGTCTCGTCGAAGACGGCCAGCCGCATCTCGCCGAGCACGTACTGGGGCGCCTCGCCCGCCGTCTCCCTGTCGCCCATCGGCGTCGGCTGGAACGGCACCCCGCTCGCGTCGAGATCGGGGTTGGAGGCCGCCTCGATACGCCAGTGGACCTGCTCCCCGCCGGTCACCGGTGAGCCGACGCGGACGTACGCGTTACGCGGGTGGAGCCCCTTGACCGGGGTTCCGTCGGGCCCGTACACGAGGCCCTCGCACTGGAACCCCGGGGTCCGCGGGGTGAATCCGAGGTCGAGTACGGCCTCGACGGTACGGCCCGCCCACTCGGCGGGGACGGTGCCGGTGACCTTGAACCAACTGGTGCCCCACGGCAGGCCCCACGGTGTGCCGGGGGCGATGGGCGTGGTCGGGGCCGCCAGCCCCTCGGGGACGGGGACGGGTTCGCCGGCGGTGGACCATATCTCCACGGCCAGGGGTGTCGTGACGGGGTGGAGTGCCGGCCGGATGCGTTCCCTGAGGACGCGCTCCAGGCGTGCTTCGACCAGCTTCCGGTCGTCATGCATGAAGGGGGTCTCCTGTTGCTGCGAGCGGGGGCGGGCAGTCGAGAGTGGCGCGGTCGGGCGTGGCGCAATCGACAGTGGCGCGGTCGGGCGTCGAACCGATCAGGGATCGGGCGTCGTCACCGGGGCGGGGCGCTCACAGGTGCTGGCCACCGGGAGCGCGCGGCCCTGGTCCGCCGCGTCCATGAGGGTGAGCATGCTGTCCAGGACGTGCGCGGCGAGTTCCGCCGACGCGCGGTGCGGACGTCCGTCCGACAGCGCGTCGGCCAGATCGGCGAGGCCGATGCCTCGTCCGGCGCCCGGGTAGCCGGCGGACGGGGACAGGGTCTCCCAGCCGTCGCCGCGGTGGATTTCCACGGCACCCTCGAAGTTGTTCGGGTCGGGCACGGACAGCGAGGCGTCGGTGCCGTGCACCTCGATGCGCGGCAGCCGCGCGGCGCGGACGTCGAAGCTCATGACCAGGGTGGACAGGGCGCCGCCGGCGTGTTCCAGGACGCCGGTGATGTGCGTGTCCACCTCCACCGGGAAGGTGTGCCCCGCCCGGGGACCGCTGCCGATGGTGCGCCGGGCGCGCGGCCGGGAGGACGCTCCCGTCACCCGGACCACCGGGCCGAGGAGATGCACCAGGGCCGACAGGTAGTACGGCCCCATGTCGAGCAGCGGGCCACCGCCCGGCCGGTAGTAGAACTCCGGGTCCGGGTGCCATTTCTCGTGGCCGGCGCCGGTCATGAACGCGGTGGCCGCCACGGGCGTACCGATCAGGCCGTCGTCCACCGCCCTGCGCGCGGTCTGGGTTCCGGTGCCGAGGACGGTGTCGGGCGCGCAGCCGACCCGCAGTCCCGCCTCGCGCGCCGCCGCCAGCACGGCGTCGGCCCCCGCGCGGTCGGCCGCGAGGGGCTTCTCGCCGTACACGTGCTTGCCCGCGCGCAGCGCCGTCAGCGCGACATCCGCGTGCGCGGCCGGAATCGTGAGGTTGAGAACGGCGTCGACGTCGTCCCTGGCCACCAGGGCGGCCACGGACGGCAGCACGGCCATGTCCGCCGCGCCCTGCTCCCTCGCCTGTTCGGCGACGGCCCGCGCGCGGTCCCCGTCGAGGTCGGTGACGGCGGTCAGCCGTACGGACGTCAGGTTCCGCAGCGTCGAGAGGTAGGCGCCGCTGATCTTTCCCGCGCCCACGACGCCGATGTTCAACGGCTTCAGCGGCTTCAGCGGCTCGCCCACAGCAGTCCCCTCTCGGTCAGCGTGCGGACTTCCCGTACGTCGAAGTCGTCGGGCTTGTGGCCGACGGTCGAGACGAAGACCCGCCCCGCTCCGGAGGTCCTGGTCCACACGGCGGGCATCACCGCGGGCCGGTCGTGCAGTTCGTCCGGCGGGAAGGTCGTGGTGGCGAGGACGTCGACGTGCGGGTCGGTGAGCACCCAGTACTGCTCGGTGTGTACGTCGAAGTCGTCGAGCCCCGCGATGACGGGGTGGTCGGCGCGCTCGGGCAGCGGCCGCACGGTGTGGTCGTGGAAGCCTGGCGGGTGCATGACGAACTTGCCGCCGGTCAGCAGGTGGTAGCCGTGATCGTGGAAGGAGTCGATGATGCCGCCGTGCCAGCCGGCGAGTCCGGTGCCCGCCCGCACCGCGGCGGCGAGATTGGTGCTCTGCTCCCGGGTGATGGTCCCCATGGTCCAGCACTGGACGATCAGGTCGGTGGCGGCCAGACGCTCCGCGTCGTCGTACACCGCGAGGTCCTCGGTGGTCTCGACGGTGAATCCCTGTTCCCTGAGGAACGGGACGAACAGGTCGCTGATCGTCACGGGCTGATGCCCGTCCCATCCGCCGCGGACGACGAGTGCTTGCCGGTTGTCGCTGGTCAAGGTGATGCGCGCTCCCATCGGCACCGCACGGCAGAGTGCGGCGGTCGAAGTCGGGGTCGAGATCGGGGCCGGGGTCGGGGTCGAGATCGGGATTCGGACGAGGTCGCCCGGCAGGCCGGGCGTAGCAGCCGCCTCCGCTCGGACCGAGTTGAACCGGCTGCCATGTGAACGTATGAACCGGCGCCGAAGTTTGTCAATATGTTGGACGAACTCGGGAGAGAAGAAGTGCGGTGGTCCGCGCTTCACCACAGGGCGGGGCGGTCGGCGATCCTCGCGAATCCCGCCATGCCATCCATGACAAGACATGTCACCAGGCCGCCCGGAGAGTGCACGGAAGACTGATCGGTCCTGGTCCAACGGCCGTGCCACGGAATCTCGTTGGGAGCCACCGCCCCGCGGCCCAGCTCGAAGCCCCGCCCCGAAGTCCGGACGGGCGCCTCAAGATCCGCTCACACCGCCGGTGTTCAGACTGTCAAACGTATTGACTAACCCAACTCGATGGATCTACTGACGTCATGACCACGCGTTCCTGTCACCCGAGGGGGTGTCCGGGGCGGAACGCACCGCGTCCCCCGGGAGCGATGGCTCCCGGGGGACGCGGCGTGCCGATGAGTTACCAGG
>NZ_JBHUZM010000075.1:0-36855 GCF_042667665.1 Streptomyces sp. NPDC057307
GGATCACAGGGGTGATCCGGGCCGTCGTCGCGCTGAATCAGAAGCGCGGTATCAGAAGCGCTGTGTCAGACGTGGTAGGTCAGACGTGGTAGGTCAGAAGCGGTAGGTCAGAAGCGTCAGGACTGGGCGGCGGGCCCGTCGGTCGCGGCGGCCGTGCCGTTCGCGTCGGTGGTGTCCGTCGCGTCCTCGGCGCCTTCCTCGGACTCCGTACCGGTCGCCCGCTCGCGCATCTTCCGCACGAGTTCCTGCTTCTTGTCCTCGGCGACCTTGCGGTCGGCGTTCCGGGTGGGGCCGTTGCCCTGCTGGTCGGCGCGGGACAGCTTCTTACGCTGTCCGCCCACGCCGAGAAGGTTGTTCCGGCTTTTTGCCACGGGTTCTCCCGAATTGGTGAAGGCGAAGTGATCTGCGGATTCGTCTGGTGAGAGGCGGACCGTGACCGCCGCGTTCTCACTCGTAGATCTGGAAGAACATGCCCAAGACGCTACCACCGGGCGGCCGGCGCCCGTCACCTCATTTTCCCGGCCCCGCACCTCCGCGCGACGGCTCTCAGCCGTTGCCGGTCACCGTCGGATCCACGGTCGCCTGATGCGCCTCGGTGAGATGTTCCTCCGCCTTCAGCCACGGCAGGAACTGCGCGTTCTTGCTCCAGCCGCAGGTGTCACAGGTCAACGACCGCTGCATGCCCGCCTTTTGGACATGGACCACATGCTCTCGGCCGTGCTGGTCCCATCGGCTTACCTTGCTGCTGGTCGTGGGCGGCATGAGTGCCTCCTGTTGACGAATGCGGCCACTGAGCAGTGTGCGACGAAGCCCCCGGCTCCGTCACGGAACCGGGGGCTTCGAGCCACGAACGTAATCAGCGGCTGGGATGAGCGGCTGTGGTCAGCGCACGCGGCCGACGATCGTCGTCAGCAGCCGAGCAGCCGCTCACCCAGGTAACCCTGGATCTGGCTCAGCGAGACGCGCTCCTGCTTCATGGTGTCGCGCTCGCGCACCGTCACCGCGTCGTCGTCGAGCGTGTCGAAGTCGACGGTGACGCAGAACGGCGTACCGATCTCGTCCTGCCTGCGGTAACGCCGGCCGATCGCGCCCGCGTCGTCGAACTCGATGTTCCAGTTCTTCCGCAGGTCGGCCGAGAGCCCCTTCGCCTTCGGCGACAGCTGCGGGTTGCGCGACAGCGGCAGCACCGCGACCTTCACCGGCGCCAGGCGCGGGTCGAGCCGCATCACGGTGCGCTTCTCCAGCACGCCCTTCGCGTTCGGCGCCTCGTCCTCGTTGTACGCGTCGAGGAGGAAGGCCAGCATCGCGCGGCCGACACCGGCGGCGGGCTCGATGACGTACGGCGTCCAGCGCTCACCGGCCTCCTGGTCGAAGTACGTCAGGTCGTGGCCCGACGCCTTGGAGTGCGCGTTGAGGTCGAAGTCGGTGCGGTTGGCGACGCCTTCGAGCTCGCCCCACTCCGAGCCGCCGAAGCTGAAGCGGTACTCGATGTCGGCGGTGCGCTTCGAGTAGTGGGAGAGCTTCTCCTTCGGGTGCTCGAACCAGCGCATGTTCTCCTCGCGCAGGCCCAGGTCCCGGTACCAGTTCCAGCGCTGCTCCATCCAGTACTCCTGCCACGTCTCGTCCTCGCCGGGCTTGACGAAGAACTCCATCTCCATCTGCTCGAACTCGCGTGTGCGGAAGATGAAGTTGCCGGGCGTGATCTCGTTACGGAAGGACTTGCCCATCTGCGCGATGCCGAACGGCGGCTTCTTGCGCGAGGTCACCTGCACCTGGGCGAAGTTGGTGAAGATGCCCTGAGCAGTCTCGGGGCGCAGGTACGCGACCGAGCCGGTGTCCTGTGTCGGGCCGAGGTGGGTGGAGAGCAGCCCGGAGAAGGACTTCGGCTCGGTGAAGGTGCCCTTGTTGCCGCAGTTGGGGCAGTTGAGGTCCTTGAGACCGTTGGCCGGGGGCTTGCCGTGCTTCTCCTCGTACGCCTCCTCCAAGTGGTCGGCGCGGTAACGCTTGTGACAGGAGGTGCACTCGGTGAGGGGGTCGGTGAACGTGGCGACATGGCCCGAGGCTTCCCAGACCTCGGTGGCCAGGATCACCGACGAGTCGAGACCGACAACGTCCTCGCGCGAGGTGACCATGTAACGCCACCACTGGCGCTTGATGTTCTCCTTCAGCTCGACCCCGAGCGGCCCGTAGTCCCAGGCGGCCTTCTGGCCGCCGTAGATCTCACTGCTCGGATAGACGAAGCCACGGCGCTTGCTCAGGTTGACGATGCTGTCGATCTTGTCGGCGGCCACGGTGCTCTCTTCATTACGACGGCGAACGGCGAATGCTTCAGATTAGCGGCGGGCGCACCCCCTGTATCAAATCGGTGTCCCGCAGTGGCCCTCACCACCCCTTGTTGACAATCGTTTCCACTTTTGTTGAAAATGACTGTCATGAACGTACGACGCCTCATACCCACCGCCGCGCTCGCCGGATCCGTCACCCTCGGCCTGATCGCGCTGTCCGCGTGCTCCCCCTCCGACGCGGCCGACGGCGAGGGCGGCGCGGGCGGGAAGAGCGCCGGCAAGCTCGCGGTGGTCGCGTCGTTCTACCCCATGCAGTATCTGGCCGAGGAGATAGGCGGGACGCACGTCGACGTCTCCACGCTCACCAAGCCGGGTGTCGAACCGCACGAGCTGGAGCTGGGGACCCGGCAGGCCGCCCAGCTCGGCGAGGCCGACTACATCCTCTACCTCAAGGGCCTGCAGCCCGCCGTCGACGAGGCCATCACCGCCGCCGGCGTACCGGACACCGTCGACGCCGCCTCCCTCACCACGCTGGAGAAGCACGGCTCGGAGGTCGGCCACGCGCACGGCGACGAGGAGCACGCGGGCGAGGAGCACGCCGGCGAAGAGGACCACGCCGGGGAAGAGGAGCACGCCCACGAGGGCGAGGCCGGCACCGACCCGCACATCTGGCTCGACCCCGTGAAGTACGCCGAGGTCGCCAAGGGCGTCGGCGCCTCGCTGGAGAAGGCCGACCCGGACAACGCCGCCGCGTACCGGAAGAACACCACCACCCTGGTCGAGCGGCTCACCACCCTCGACACCGCCTTCAAGCAGGGCCTCGCCGACACCGACACCAAGACCTTCATCACCACGCACTCGGCCTTCGGCTATCTCGCCGAGCGCTACGGCCTCACGCAGGAGTCCATCTCGGGCATCTCCCCCGAGTCCGAGCCCAGCCCGGCACGGATCAAGGAGCTGCGCTCCATCGCGGCCGAGGACAAGGTCGGCACGGTCTTCTTCGAAACGCTCGTCAGCGACAGGACGGCCAAGACCGTCGCCGCCGACAGCGGTCTGCGGACGGACGTCCTGGACCCCCTGGAGGGAATCACGGAGAAGTCCAAGGGCGCTGACTACGTCGAGGTCATGAAGTCCAACCTCGCCGCGCTGGAGAAAGCCCTCGGCGCGAAGTGAACCAGCTGACAGCGGCAACGGAGGTACGGGACGTGGCGACAACGCACACCGGGCGGACAGAGGTGGCCGAGCAGGACGCCGCCGCGCCCCCACCCGTACCCGCGCCCACCGTCCTGTCGCTGCGCGGCGCCACCGCCACCCTCGGCTCCCGCCCCGTGCTGCGCGGCATCGACCTCACACTGCGGCGCGGTGAGGTCGTCGCGCTGCTCGGTGCCAACGGCTCGGGCAAGTCCACGGCCGTACGCTCCGTGATCGGCCAAGTCCCGCTCACCAGCGGCGAGGTGACCCTCTTCGGCACCCCGCTGCGGCGCTTCCGGGACTGGGCGCGCGTCGGCTACGTGCCGCAGCGCACCACGGCCGCCAGCGGTGTCCCCGCGACCGTCCGCGAGGTCGTGGCCTCGGGGCGGCTGGCGCGTACCGGACTGCTGCGGTGGCCCTCCAAGGCCGACCGGGCGGCCGTTCAGCACGCCATCGAGCTGGTCGGTCTCACGGACAGGGCGAAGGACGCGGTCGGCGCGCTCTCCGGCGGCCAGCACCAGCGGGTGCTCATCGCCCGCGCCCTCGCCGCCGAACCCGAACTGCTGATCATGGACGAGCCGATGGCGGGCGTCGACCTGGCCAGCCAGGAGATCCTGGCGGCCACGCTGCGTGACCAGGTGGCGGCCGGCACGACCGTCCTGCTCGTCCTGCACGAACTGGGGCCGCTGGAGCCGCTGATCGACCGCGCGGTGGTACTGCGCGACGGCTGCGTGATGCACGACGGCCCGCCGCCGAAGGCTCTGGGCCAGCACGCGCTGCCCGGCCACGACCACGTCCATCCGCATTCGTCGGCCGGCGAGCCGCACCGTACAGGACTGCTGACCTGATCATGGAAATCCTTGAGACCGCCCTGATGCAGCGGGCCCTGATCGCGGCCGTACTGGTCGGCGTCATCGCACCCGCCGTCGGTATCTATCTCGTCCAGCGGCGCCAGGCGCTGATGGGCGACGGCATCGGCCATGTCGCCATGACCGGTGTCGGTCTGGGCTTCCTGCTCTCCACCAGCCCGGTGTGGATGGCGACGCTCGTGGCGATCGTCGGCTCCATCGCGATGGAACTGATCCGGGCGTACGGCCGCACACGCGGCGACATCGCGCTGGCCATGCTCTTCTACGGCGGTATGGCGGGCGGCGTCCTGTTGATCAACCTCTCGCCGACGGGCTCCAACGCCAACCTCAGCTCGTATCTCTTCGGCTCACTCTCCACCGTCTCCGAGGCCGATCTGGACGCGATCTGGATCCTGGCGGCCCTGGTGGTGCTGGTCACCGTGGGGCTGCGGCGGCAGCTGTTCGCCGTCAGCCAGGACGAGGAGTTCGCGCGGGTCACCGGGCTGCCGGTGCGCGCCCTGAACCTGCTCGTCGCCGTCACGGCCGCCGTGACCGTCACCGTCGCGATGCGGGTCGTGGGCCTGCTGCTGGTCAGCGCGCTGATGGTGGTGCCGGTCGCCGCCGCGCAGCAGATCACCCGGTCCTTCGCCGTCACCTTCGTCCTGGCGGTGGTGATCGGTACGGCGGTCACACTGGCCGGCACGGTCACCTCGTACTACCAGGACGTCCCGCCGGGAGCGACAATTGTCCTGCTGGCCATCGGCGTCTTCCTCGTACTGACCGTGCTCGCGACCCCACTCGCGAGACGGCGGGCACGGGAGTTGAGGTCGGCGGAGAGCGAATGCGTCCAGGACCCGGCGGACTCTCCCGCCGTTCCCGCCATGCGCGGGCCGTCGGACGAGGCCACGGTCTGACGCGAGCTGGCAGAATGGCCCGACAGACAAGCGATTCGGGCAGAAGTATTGGAGGCACCCGTGACGACTGCGCCTGGCGGTGGGGCGAGCACTGCCCC
This sequence comes from Streptomyces sp. NPDC057307, assembly GCF_042667665.1. Lineage (NCBI taxonomy): Bacteria > Bacillati > Actinomycetota > Actinomycetes > Kitasatosporales > Streptomycetaceae > Streptomyces > Streptomyces sp. NPDC057307. Next base: position 5,337 of record NZ_JBHUZM010000075.1, read on the forward strand.
CGTACGCGGCCGATCGACCCGGCAGCGTGCCGCGGTGGCCGCCGCGCTGGACGAGGTGGACGAGTTCCGCAGCGCGCAGGAACTGCACGACATGTTGAAGCACCGCGGCGACTCCGTCGGTCTGACAACGGTCTACCGCACGCTCCAGTCGCTCGCCGACGCGGGCGACGTCGATGTGCTGCGCACCAACGACGGGGAGTCCGTCTACCGACGCTGCTCGACCGGTGATCACCACCACCATCTGGTGTGCCGGGTGTGCGGCAAGGCCGTCGAGGTCGAGGGCCCGGCCGTTGAGCAGTGGGCCGAGACGATCGCCGCCCAGCACGGCTTCGTGGCCGTGGCCCACACGGTGGAGGTCTTCGGCACCTGCGCGGAGTGCGCCGCGGGCGGCGGTCGGTCCGGCCGGTGAGGTGACCGGTGCGGGGCCGCCCCGCCGGCCGCCCCGCCCCGTCGCACCGCGTCCGCGAGTCGGGCGCCCTCGCGTTACACGCCTTCGCCCGGGTGGTTCTGCTCGCTCAACTCGCCCGACTTGTCCGACTGGTTGGGCAGCGCTCCGCCGAAACGGCGGTCCCGGTGGGCGAATTCCAGACAGGCCCGCCACAGGTCCCGCCGGTCGAAGTCCGGCCAGAGCACGTCCTGGAAGACCATCTCGGCGTAACTGCTCTGCCAGATCAGGTAGTTGGACGTGCGCTGCTCACCGCTCGGCCGCAGGAAGAGATCGACGTCCGGCATGTCCGGGTAGTACAGATACTTGGCGAAGGTCTTCTCGTTGACCTTGGACGGGTCGAGTTTGCCCGTCGCCACATCCTGGGCGAGCGCCCGCGCCGCGTCCGCGATCTCCGCGCGGCCACCGTAGTTGACGCAGAAGTAGAGCGTCATGGCGTCGTTGTCGACGGTCTGCTCCTGCGCGACCTGGAGCTCCTGGACGACCGACTTCCACATCTTCGGCATCCGGCCGACCCACCTGATGCGGATGCCCAGCTCGTTCATCTCGTCACGGCGGCGCCGGATGACATCGCGGTTGAAGTTCATCAGGAAGCGCACCTCGTCGGGTGTGCGCTTCCAGTTCTCGGTGGAGAAGGCGTACAGGGAAAGGTTCTTGACGCCCATCTCCAGACAGCCCTTGAGCACGTCCAGCACGACGCCCTCGCCGACCTTGTGGCCCTCGGTGCGCGGCAGACCGCGCTCCTTGGCCCAGCGGCCGTTGCCGTCCATGACGCACGCCACGTGCTTGGGCACCAGCTCGCCGGGGATCTTCGGCGGGACCGCACCGGAGGGGTGCGGCTCGGGGACCTTGTACTCGCGGCGGGGCCGGCCCAGGATTCCGCGTCGTGCCATGCGCTCGTGTCTCCTAATTCTTCTCTACATATCTGAGTGAGCGCAGACCGCGCTCCAGATGCCAGTGCAGATACGCGGACACCAGCCCGCTGCCCTCCCGGACATGACGAGCCTCGCACGCGTCCGCCGTCCCCCAGTCCCCGGTCAGCAGCGCGCTGAGCAGTCCGACCGCCTCCGACGACGGTACGACGCTGCCCGGCACCCGGCAGTCACCGCATATCACCCCGCCCGCCGCGACCGAGAAGAACCGGTTCGGGCCGTCGAGACCGCACTTCGCGCAGTCGTCGAAGCTCGGCGCGTAGCCGTTGACCGCGAGGGAGCGCAGCAGGAACGCGTCGAGGATCAGATGGGGTGCGTGCTCCCCCCGCGCGAGCGTACGCAGCCCCCCGACGAGGAGCAGATACTGCTGGACCGCGGGTTCGCCCTCGTGGTCGGTGAACCGCTCGGCGGTCTCCAGCATGGCCGTACCGGCCGTGTAGCGGGGGTAGTCGGTGACGATGGCGCCGCCGTACGGGGCGATGGTCTCGCTCTGCGTACAGAGCGGCAGCCCGCGTCCGACGAGTTCGCTGCCGCGTGCGAAGAACTGCACGTCGACATGGGAGAACGGTTCGAGCCTGGCGCCGAACTTGGACTTCGTACGGCGCACTCCGCGCGCGACGGCCCGGACGCGGCCGTGCCCCCGGGTGAGGAACGTGATGATGCGGTCCGCCTCACCCAGCTTCTGGGTGCGCAGCACGATGCCGTCGTCGCGGAACAGGCTCATGGCGCCATTCTCCCGCACCGGGAGGGTGCGCGGGGCTGCCGCCCCGGTTCCGGGTCAGCCGGGGGCCGCGGCCGTGAGCGGCGGATCACCGGGGGTCACCAGCCCCGACTCGTAGGCGATGATCACCAGTTGCGCCCGGTCCCGCGCCCGCAGCTTGCCCATGATGCGGCTCACATGCGTCTTGGCCGTCAGCGGGCTGAGCCGGAGCAGGTCCGCGATCTCCGTGTTGGTGAGGCCGCGCGCGACGAGGGCGAGCACCTGCCGTTCGCGGACCGAGAGGCATTCGGGGCCGCCGGCCGTCGCCGCCTCCGGGATCCGGCTGCGGGCGCTCAGTACGCGGGCGATCAGCCGCGCCGTCGGGCCCGGGGAGAGCAGGGAGTCGCCGGCCGCCACCGTCCTGATGGCCGTGAGGAGTTCGGCCGGTCTGGTGTCCTTCACGAGGAAGCCGGACGCCCCGGCGCGCAGCGCCTCCACGACATGGTCGTCGGTGTCGTACGTGGTGAGGACCAGCACCTTGACGCCGGCCAGGTCGTCGTCGGCGGCGATCAGCCGGGTCGCCTCGATGCCGTCCATGTCGGGCATCCGGATGTCCATGACGACGAGGTCGGCGCGTGCGGAGCGGGCCAGTTCGACGGCTTCCCGGCCGGTGCCGGCCTGGCCCACGACCTCCATGTCGGCGGCGGACTCGACGAGCATCGCGAAGGCCGCCCGGACGAGGCGCTGGTCGTCGGCGAGCAGGACACGGATCATGCGACGGACTCCCGCCGGTCGCCGCCCGGTTCGGCCGGACCGGCGGGTTCACCGACTGCCGGCCGGTCGCCTTCCGCCCGCTCGCCGTGCTCCCGCAGCGGCAGGACCGCGGCCACCCGGAAGCCGTCGTCGTACGGCCCCGCGTCGAGCGTGCCCCCGACGCTGCGCGCCCGCTCGCGCATGCCGACGATGCCGTAGCCGGGTTCGGCGGGTGGCTCCTTGCCGCCGAGCGCGCCCCCGTTGTCGGTCACGGTGACGTGCAGAGCCCTGTCGCACGTCTCCACCAGCACCCGCACCCGTGGGGCGGGGCCCGCGTGCCGTACGGCGTTGGTGAGCGATTCCTGCACGATCCGGTACGCGGCGGCCTCGGCCACCGGCGGTACGCGTACGCCCTCCGTCCGCACCGTGAGCATGGTCTCCGCGCCCGCCGTCCGCGCGGCCGTCACCAGGCCGGACAGCGCGGCCAGATCGGGCAGCGCCCCGCCCCAGGTGCCCTCCTCGCCCTCCGCCGTCCCGGCGCGCAGCACCTCCAGCGTGGTGCGCAGCTCGGAGCGCGCCTCGCGGCAGGTGTCCGAGATGCCGTCGAGCGCCTGTGTGATCGCGGCCCGGTCCAGCCGGTCGGGGTCGACGGTCAGGACGTGCGACGCCACCGACGTCTGTACGCCGATGAGCGTGATGCTGTGGGCCAGCAGGTCGTGCAGGTCCCGGGCGATCCGCAGGCGTTCCTCGGCGACGCGCCGGGCCGCCTCCTCCTCGCGGGTCCGCTCCGCGCGTTCGGCGCGTTCCACGACCGCCGCGATGTACTTGCGGTAGACGCGTACGTCCATGCCGATGACGACGACCGCGATGATCCAGCCGGACGTGCGGAGCATCTCCACGCCCCGGTCGGTGTTGATGAGCAGCATCACCGTGAGCGTGAGACAGACGATGCCGACACCGAGCAGCGCGGCGCGCAGCGGCGGGCCGGTGACGGCGAGCGTGTAGAGGGCGACCATGGTGGCCGGGGTGGTCGCGGCGTGCGGGTAGTCCAGCGCGTGGTACGGGGCGACGAGGGCCACCATGACCACCAGGACGGCCACGGGGTGGCGCCGGCGCCAGATCAGGGGCACGACGACAGCGGCCATCAGCGCCCAGCCGAGCGCGTCGGGGCGCTTGCCGTCGGTCACAACGAAGGCGAGCAGGACGCTCAGCGCGCCGGCGACCCCGGCGACCACCAGGTCGGTGCGCAGTTGGTGCGGTGCGTCGAGCGGGTCGCGGTTGAGCACCGCGAAGACCCGTTCGGCGCGCGGTCCTCTGCTGGAGGTCTCTGACACGGGCTCATCCTCTCTCGTTGCGCCCCGGCGCGGTACGGCCGCCCGCACGGCGCCCGGTGCGGTGCGGCTCCCGGTGCGGTACGGCTCCCTCCCCCTCGGAGCCGTACCGCACCTCCGGGCTCACCTCCGCTCAGACCCCGCCGCTCAGACCCCGCTGCCGACCGACTCCCGCTCGCGGTCGTCCTGTTCACCGTCGCCACGCTCCCCCGCGGGCGGCGACGTGGCCGGCGGCCTGGACAGCGCTCCCGGCCACCAGACCTTGCGGCCGAGGAGCACGCTCGCGCTCGTCACCAGATACGTACGCACCAGGAAGGTGTCCAGCAGGACGCCCACGGCGACGAGGATGCCCATCTCGGCGAGCATCACCAGCGGCAGGCTGGCCAGGACACCGAACGTCGCGGCGAGTACGACACCGGCCGAGGCTATGACGCCGCCCGTGGTGCGCAGCGCGGTCAGCGCGGCGGCCTCGGGCTCGGCCCCCTTCAGTGCCTCCTCCCGCATCCGGTGCATGAGGAAGATGCCGTAGTCGACTCCGAGCGCGACAAGGAAGACGAACGAGAGCAGCGCGAGCCCCGGATCGACTCCGGCGAAGCCCAGCAGCGGCTCGAAGACCAGCCCGCCGATGCCCATCGACGCGCCCCACACGACCACGACGGCGAACACCAGCATCAGCGGTGCGACGAGGCTGCGCAGCAGGGCGACAAGGATCAGCAGGACGGCGATGACGACGAGCGGGATGACATAGAGCCGGTCACTCCTGTTGGTGTCGGCGAGGTCGATCTGCTGTGCGCTGGGCCCGCCGACATAGGTCTCGTCGCCGAGGGTGGAGCGCAGCCGTTCGATGGTGGCGGTCTCCCCCGCCGACTCGGGCGCGTCCTTGGCGAAGACGGCTATCTCGGTCCAGCCGCCGCCGCTGCGGCCCCGTTCGGCGTCGGCGACGCCGGGGACCGTACGGGCGGTGCCGAGCGCCGCGTCGGCCTTGCCGGTCGGCGCCATGACGCTGATGGGCTGGGCGCTCTGCTCCGGGTAGGCGTCGGCCAGGCGCGCCATGGCGGTGACCGACTCGGGCCGGTCGATGAAGCTGTCCTCCTGCTTCACGGGGCCGGGCAGGTTCAGCACGCCGAGGGCGAGGGCGCCGAGCACCACCAGTCCGGTGCCGAGCACGGCGACCGGCCTGCGGGCGGCCGATGTGCCCATGGCGGCGAAGAAGGAGCGGCGCTGTTTGACCTCACCGCCGTGGGCGGGGATCAGCGGCCAGAAGACACGGCGGCCGAGGAGCACCAGGACGGCGGGGAGCAGCGTGAGCATCGCGATGAGCGCGCACACGACGCCGACGGCGGCGATCGGTCCCATGCCGCTGCTGCTGTTGAGGTCGGCCGCCAGCAGGCACAGCAGACCGGCGGCGACGGTGCCGGACGAGGCGAGGACGGCGGGGCCGCAGGTGCGCAGCGCGGTGCGCATGGCGTCGTACGGGTGAGGTACGCGGCGCAACTCCTCCCGGTAGCGGGCGACGAGCAGCAGCGCGTAGTCCGTGCCGGCGCCGAACACGAGCACCGTCATGATCGCCGCGCTCTGGCTGGTCACGACCACGTCGAACGCCTGCACCAGCCCGTAGACGACCGCCATGGAGCCGACGGCGGCGGCGCCGACGACGAACAGCGGCACGATCCACAGGAAGGGGCTGCGGTAGGTGAAGATCAGCAGGACGGCGACGACCAGCACGGTCGCGATCATCAGGGTGCCGTCGATGGACTCGAAGACGGCCTCCATGTCGGACTGGAGCGCGCCGGCTCCGCCCACCTCGATGTCGAGGCCGTCCCTCTCCGCTCCGTCGCCCGTGGTGACGGCCCGTACGTCCTCGACGAAGGCCGTCTGCGCGGCCTCCTTGTCGACTCCCGGCCCGTCGGGGACGGCGCTCGCGACCGGGTACATCAGGGCTGTGCCGTCCTTCGACGGGATGCCCTTGGGCGGGGCGACGAGCTTCTGCTCGGCCGCGATCCGGGTCAGCTGCTCCTCGGCGGTCGTCCGGTCGGCGGCGGTGAGCCCGCCGTCGCGGTGGTAGACGACGATCACATCGGTCGTCCGGCCGCCGGGCAGCTCCTGCCGGACCTTCTCCACATGCGTGGAGTCGGCGCTCGCCGGGAGGTAGTCGACGGCCTCGTCACGCTGTACATCGCTGAGTTTCCCGGCGAACAGGGCGGCCACGGCGATCACGATCACCCACAGCCCGACCACCGCCCAGGGCAGCAGACGTCTGCGTTTGTTCTCGGACCCCATCGCGGGCCCCCCTTCTGCACAGCCGGTCAGAGTCTGGTTCCAGCCTCGCGGAAGGCAGCGGCGAAGTCATCGCGCGTGAGAGCGAGATGGGGATTACCGCCCCGGGTGACAGTCGCGCGCGGCTACTCCCGCGGGAGTATGCGGGCGGGCGGGCCGGGTCGCCGGAGAAGTGGCTCAGGAGGAGGGCGTACGGGCCGATTCGAGGAGCCGCGCGGTGTCGTCGGCGCACAGCTGCAGCGCACCGCCGACGATGGTCAGCACATCGCGCTCCGCCGCGCTGTACGGCCCGTCGGCCAGCGCGATCCGCGCGCCCTGGAGCAGGATCGACTCCCGGCCGGCCGTGGCGAGATGCGGGGCCAGCGGCTCCAGCGCCTCGTGCAGCTCGATGGCGAGTGCCGCGCCGCACGGGCCCGGGTCGATCAGGAACCGCCCCGTGTCGGCGGCCAGCGCCTCCACCAGCTCCGTGAGCTGCTCCTCGGTGCAGTCCTCGATCCCGGCCGACCTGACCGTGCCGACCGCGGTCTCCCGGACCGTACGGGAGGAGGTGCCGCCCGCGGCGAGGACGGCCAGCGCCACCGTGTGCACGGCGTCGCGGAGCATCGCGGAGAAGCGGACGGTGGTGGGGTGGTCGAGGATGTCGGTGCCGAAGTGGCCGTGGCAGGCGGCGCATTCGATGACGGGGCCGGCCTCGCCGCGCGGCACCAGCGGCACGCCGAGCACGGCGAAGCGGCGACGGCCGGTGCGTCGGCGGTAGTTGCGGTCACCGCCGCAGTCGGGGCAGAAGAACTCGCCGTCCCCGATGGTGTTCCACGCGGTGTGAATGCCGCAGATGCGCAGTTTCCTGCCGTTCGATCCCTGGCCTGGCAGCACGTCGCGCACCTCCATAACGCTTCGGCAACTTTGCCGCATTGACGTGATGTTAACCACAGCAACGATGCGGCGTCATTACCTCGGCGTCAGGTCGCCACGACATGGCCGAACCCCGCCCACCGCGTTTGGTGGACGGGGCTCCGGTTCCGGCGGTAAAGGCTCAGGTCAGCGCGTTGCGCGGTTCACCGCGGAGACGACGGCCTTCAGTGAGGCACGTGTGGTGTTGGCGTCAATGCCGATACCCCACAGCACCTGTCCGTCGATCGCGCACTCGATGTACGAGGCGGCCTGCGCGCTCGCGCCCTCGCTCATGGTGTGCTCCGAGTAGTCGAGCAGCCGGGCGTCGACCCCGACGGCGGCCAGCGCGGCGAAGAAGGCCGAAATCGGCCCGTTGCCGGAGCCGGTGAGCACGGTGTCCTGGCCGTCCACGACGGCTTCGACGGTGAGGGTGTCCGTGCCGTCCTTGTCGGTGGTGCTCTGACCGGAACGCAGCTGGATCCGGCCCCAACGGGAGCCGGTGCCGTCCGAGTTGGGCAGGTACTCGTCCTCGAAGGCCGACCAGATCTGCTTCGGTGTGACCTCGCCGCCCTCGGAGTCCGTCTTCGCCTGGATGATCCGCGAGAACTCGATCTGCATCCGGCGCGGCAGGTCCAGCTTGTGCTCGTTCTTCAGCACGTAGGCGATACCGCCCTTGCCGGACTGCGAGTTGACCCGGATGACCGCCTCGTACGAACGCCCCACGTCCTTGGGGTCGATCGGCAGATAGGGCACGGCCCACTCGATCTCGTCCACGGTCTTGCCCCGGGCGGCCGCGTCCGCCTCCATCGCGTCGAAGCCCTTCTTGATGGCGTCCTGGTGGGAGCCGGAGAAGGAGGTGTAGACGAGGTCGCCCGCGTAGGGGTGGCGCGGGTGGATCTCCATCTGGTTGCAGTACTCGCTGGTGCGACGGATCTCGTCGATCTGCGAGAAGTCGATCTGCGGGTCGACGCCCTGGGAGAACAGGTTCATGCCCAGGGTCACCAGGTCGACGTTGCCGGTGCGCTCGCCCTGGCCGAACAGACAGCCCTCGATCCGGTCGGCCCCGGCCATGATCGCCAGCTCGGCGGCGGCGACGGCGGTGCCTCGGTCGTTGTGCGGGTGCACGGAGAGACACACGTGCTCACGGCGCGACAGGTTCCGCGACATCCACTCGAAGCGGTCGGCGTGCGTGGACGGCGTGGAGCGCTCGACGGTGGCCGGCAGGTTCAGGATGATCTCGCGGCCCTCCTCGGGCTGCCAGACGTCCATGACGCCCTCGCAGACCTCCAGGGCGAAGTCCAGCTCGGTGTCGGTGAAGATCTCCGGGCTGTACTGGTAGCCGAAGACCGTCTCCGGGCCGAGGATCTTCTCGGCGTACTCGGAGACCAGCCGCGTACCGTCCACGGCGATCTGTTTGACCTGCTCACGGCTGCCGCGGAAGACGACGCGGCGGAAGGTGGGGGCGGTGGCGTTGTACAGGTGGACGGTGGCGCGGTGGGCGCCGACGAGCGACTGGACGGTGCGCTCGATCAGCTCTTCCCTGGCCTGCGTCAGGACGGAGATGGTCACGTCCTCGGGAATGGCGCCCTCTTCGATGATCGACCGTACGAAGGCGAAGTCGGTCTCGCCGGACGAGGGGAAGCCGACCTCGATCTCCTTGTAGCCCATGCGCACCAGCAGGTCGAACATCTCGCGCTTACGGGCGGGCGACATGGGGTCGATCAGGGCCTGGTTGCCGTCGCGCAGGTCGGTGGAGAGCCAGCGGGGCGCCTGGGTGATGCGGTTGTCCGGCCACGTCCGGTCGGGGATGTCCACGGCCTCGTAGCGGCCGTACTTGTGGATCGGCATCCCGGACGGCTTCTGGGTGTGCGTCGCGTTGGTGATCGGGGTGGGACGGCCGACGGCCGATCCGGCTACCGCGGGGTCGGACAGGCGCTCGGAAGTGCGCTCAGACATTGCGTGGGGCTCCTCGTGTGTCCGCTGGAACGGCCGACGGGGCGGGAAAACCGCATCACCAGACTCCGCGGGGAGGGGGTCGGCCTACGACTACAGACCCTCGCCGCGGCAGCTAAGGAGAAGCAGCCCGAAACGCATGATGTCCCGCAGCCTAGCGGAGCCGTCCGGTCCGCGCGGTCCCGTATCAGTATGCGGGATCACCGGAGGTTCGGGCCAAACGCCTGCGAAACCCCCATTTCGCAGGCGCTTCGCCGCTCAGTCCATTGGTGTCATGAGGCAGAAGGGGTGGCCGACGGGGTCGGCGTACACCCGGTAGCCGATCGGCTTGTCCGAGCCGTCGAGCAGGGTCGCGCCCAGGGCCAGGACCTGGCGCTCGGCCACGTCGAGATCGGCGACCATGATGTCGAGGTGCATCTGCTGGGGATGGCCGGGGACGGACCACTGCGGCGGCCGGTAGTCGTCGACCTTCTGAAACGTCACGACGTGAGTGGGCGGCGTGGTGCCGAGCATGACGAACTCGCCGGTGTCCTCCAGCCGTGGGAGTGACAGCAGTTTCCCGTAGAAGTCGGCCAGCTCGGACGGATCGGGGCAGTCGATGACGGTGGAGAACAGGTGTCCGATCATCCGGCCGATTATGGCGCAGCCGGCTCTGATCGGGTCGGTAGCCCCATCAGCCGTCTCGTCGGTCGCCCGTCAGCCGTCCCCCGTCGGCCGCCCCGTCAGTCGCCGAGGAGCCGCTCCCACAGCAGCCCGTCCCGCCAGCTCCCGTCGAGGAAGATGGAGGAGTGCGCGACGCCGTACGGACTGAACCCGTTGCGGCGCAGCACCCGCTGCGACGGCAGATTCTCCAGATTGGTGGACGCCTCGGCCCGGTGCAGACCGAGGTCGTCCCGCATCACCCGCAGGACCAGCCCGACGGCCTGCCCGGCGTGCCCCTGGTTCTGGGCGACGCTGCCGATCCAGTACCCGACGGAGCCGCGGCGCAGGTGCGGCTGCGGCAGGATGCCTCCGACGGTGACCTGCCCGATCACCTGGCCGTCGGCGAGCACCACGCCCGGCCAGACCGTGCCGGCCCGGTGTCCGGCCAGCAGGCCGTCGATCCGCTCCGCCTGGCCCTCCGGGGTGAAGAAGTCGGCCGGCTGGGCCGGTTCCCAGGGCCGGAAAGCCTCGGCGTCCCGTACCCGGTGCGCGGCTATCGGGCCGGCGTCGTCGGGCTCGATCAGACGGATCCTGGTGTCGCCGCGCACGGGCCGGTCCTCGTCGGGGCGCGTCGTCAGAAGCCGAGCTTGCGCAGCTGCTTCGGATCGCGCTGCCAGTCCTTCGCGACCTTCACGTGCAGATCGAGGAAGACCGGTGTGCCCAGCAGCGCCTCGATGTGCTTGCGGGACTTGGTACCGACCTCCTTGAGCCGCTTGCCCTTGGGGCCGATGATGATCCCCTTCTGGCTCGGCCGCTCGATGTAGACGTTCGCGTGGATGTCCAGCAGCGGCTTGTCCGCCGGCCGGTCCTCGCGCGGCAGCATCTCCTCGACCACGACAGCGATCGAGTGGGGCAGTTCGTCCCGTACGCCTTCGAGCGCGGCCTCGCGGATCAGCTCGGCCACCATGACCATCTCGGGCTCGTCGGTGAGGTCGCCCTCCGGGTAGAGCGGCGGGCTCTCCGGCAGCAGGGGGACCAGCAGGTCGGCGACGAGCTCGACCTGGTCGCCGCTGACGGCCGAGACCGGGATGATCTCCGCCCACTCGAAGCCCAGCTCCTTGCCGAGCTGGTCGATCGCGATCAGCTGCTCGGCCAGGACGCGGGAGTCGACGAGGTCGGTCTTGGTGACGAGCGCGACCTTCGGCGTCTTCCGGATCCCGGCCAGCTCCTTGGCGATGAAGCGGTCACCTGGGCCGAGCTTCTGGTCGGCGGGCACGCAGAAACCGATGACGTCGACCTCGGCCCAGGTGGTCCGTACGACGTCGTTCAGCCGCTCGCCGAGCAGCGTGCGCGGCTTGTGGAGACCGGGGGTGTCGACCAGGATCAGCTGCGCCTCGGGCCGGTGCACGATGCCGCGCACCGTGTGGCGCGTGGTCTGCGGCCGGCTCGACGTGATCGCCACCTTCTGGCCGACCAGAGCGTTCGTGAGGGTGGACTTGCCCGCGTTGGGGCGACCGACGAAGCAGGCGAAACCGGCCCGGTGGGGGGCTTCGGACGGTTCGGCGGAAGTCTCGGGAGACGAAGGGGTACGAGCGCTCATGCCGCCCATTCTCCCCGATGGTCCCGCCCCCGCCGACCAGTCGACCCGGAGGCGGGCCCTCCGGATGGCTCAGCCGGCGCTCACCGTGCTCCGTACGGTGCCGTCGGGACCGGCCACCAGGACGGGCGTACCGGCCCCGCCGAGATCCCGTACGGCGGCCCGGTCCTCGTCGCTCGCCGCCTCGGCGTCGGTGACGACGGCGGCGGCCTCCAGCGAGGTGGCGCCACTCGCGACGGCCATGGCGACGGCGGTCCGCAGCGCGCTGAGCTTGAGGGAGTCGAGGTCGACGGTCCCGGCGGCATAGGTCCGGCCGGTGTCGTCCCGCACGGCGGCCCCCTCGGGCACCCCGTTACGGGCACGGGCGCTGCGGGCCAGCGTGATGATCTTGCGGTCCTCGGGGTCGAGGCCGGTGTTCTGCGTCGTCATGCGCCCGAGCATAGAGAGCCCGGCCGTCCGAGCAGACAGAAGGGATGCCCCGCCGGATCCGCGAAGACGCTCCACCCGGCGGGGTCGACCCGGAGCAACACGGCGCCGAGGGCGAGGACTTGCTCGCGGGCCCGGTCGATGTCCGTGACGTCGAGGTCCAGATGGAACTGCTGCGGATACTCCCCGTCGGGCCACCGCGGCGCCCGATGGTCCGGCACCCGCTGGAACGCGAACACCGGGCCGTCCCCGGTGTGCAGGGTCGCGAAGCCGTCGTCCACGGCCCACCGGGGGTCGGGCCGGTTGACGGTGCCGCCGAGGAGCCCCTGGTAGAACCGCGCGAGCTCCAGCGCGTCCGGGCAGTCCAGTACGACGCACTGCAGTGTCCCGATCACCGACGGACCGCCTCTCCGTCGCGCAGGACGTCCCCGTCCGCCGGGACCCGCGACTCGCACGGGTCGCACAGGACCAGCTCGATCCGCCTGCTCTCACGCCGGGACCCGTCCGCGCCGCAGCGTTCACAGACCGCCTCGCTGCGCCGGGCGAACACCTCGATCAGCGCGTGGAACCGCTCGTACTCGACGTCCGTCCAGTTCCCGCCCCGTTCCCACGGCCGCGGAAACGCCTGGAAGGCCAGGGACGCCCACTTCTGCTTCACGGCGAGCAACTCGTACTCGGGAAACTCCACCACGACGGCCTGATGACACGCCAGCACCAACTCCCGCCAGCCCGGCCCCACTCGCACCACCCCCGGAGGATTCCTGAAGTGCCGCAGGACCTGGTCCAACCCGTCCTGCGGGACCTCCCCGCGCTCAACTGCCATCAGGCACCCCGAGACGTACTAGGCGTCGAAGTCGTACTCAAGAACGTACGCCGCCGAGTCGAGAACCATCTCGTTGATTTCGACCGCTCGCCCGTCGCCGGTGAACGCCGTGCGGCAGATCAGGACGACGGGCGTCCCGTCGGACAGCTCCAGCCGCCGCGACTCGTCCTGGGACGGCATGCGCGAGCGGACTTCCTCCCTGAAGTGCGCGGGTTCATGGCCGAGTTCACCGAGACGGGCATAGATGCCACCCGGCCCGGTGTCCTCCCGCGTGATGGCGGACCCCGCGACCAGCGCGGCGGGCAAGTAGCTCACCGCCATGAGCACCGGCTTCCCGTCCAGGACGAAGCGCCGACTCCGTACGCACACGGCGTCGTCCGGAGCCAGGTCCAGCACATGCGCGACCCGCTCCGGAGCGGGCTCCTCCGTCACGGTGATCTGATCGACGACGAGGTCACGGCCTTCGACGTCCGCCGCCCAGATCGACCGCCCCGCACCCCACCGCTCACTGGACAGCCGCTGAATCCCCGGCCGACGCAGCGGTCGAAAGGCCCGCACGAACACGCCGGCTCCCTTGCGGGACTCGGCGAGCCCTTCGCTCCGCAGCACCCCGAGCGCCTGCCGCGCGGTCATCCGGGCCACACCGTGCGTGGCCATGAGATCGTTCTCGCCCGGCAGCCGCGCCCCGGGCGCGTACTCACCGGCCCGAATCGCCTCACGCAGCGCGTCGGCGATGCGCTGGTACTTCGGCTGTCCCTCGCTGTCCTTGGTCGCCATGCGTCGACACCTTCCGTCTTCTCTAGACAGCCTAGGCCACACCCGTAACAGCACCTTCGAATGGGCAAACCTCTCTAGACATCTCATTGACATCAACGGCGACGCCAAGGTCTACTCAAGATGTCTAGAGAGGTTGCGTGATGCGATGAAGCGTCAGAAACCGCCGTCGAACGCCGGGCACCGACAATCCGGCCTCGTGCCCTACATCACCCGCTGGAGCGCGGAGCGGGCTCCCGCCATGCGTGTCGTCGCGAAGAACGGCGGCATCGGTTACGCCGACGAGCGGCCGTACGACCGGGACACGAACGGTGTCCTGTGGACACGGGTCCCCTCTCTCCCCGGCAGAGGCCGGCCCGAGTTCGGGAAGGTGCACGCGGTGCGCCAACGACGAGCCATGGAGGCACTGCTGTGCCAGATCTGCGCCGGTCCCGCCGACCGGACCGCCGACGGCGTGCTGTGGATGCTGGGCGAGAACCCGAACGAACTCGACGGCTCCGGAGCCGGGTTCGGTGAATTCATCACCGCCCAACCGCCGCTCTGCTCGCCCTGCGCGGTGACGTCGGCCCACGCCTGCCCCCACCTCCGGCGGCGGTGCACCGTCCTGCGGGCGCGCGTGTTCGACCTCGTCGGAGTACGAGGGGCCTTCTACCGTCCGGGGTATCCGGCCCCGATCGCGTGGGACGCGAACAGCGTGGGCTTCGACGATCCCCGCATCCGCTGGATCCGCGCCGGACAGTCGCTCATGCGGCTGCGTGGAATCACCGTCGGCGACCTCGACGCGCTGCGTGCGAGCGCCGTCGGCGCACCGAGCGCACCGCCGCCCTCCGGCTTCTGATCGTGGGCATCATCCCGGTTCAACCGGCCGGTCACCGACCGGGACCCGCCCGCGCCGCAGCCGTCACGGCCGGTCCAGGCGGAGGCGTTCCCGCTTCGGGAGGCCGGACACCACCAGGTCGTAGCTGTCCTCGATCAACTCTCGCACCGTGCGCGGCGGGAGGCCGGGGATCGTGACCGTGTTCCAGTGGCGCTTGTTGAGGTGCCAGCCGGGGACGATCTCCGGGTGGGCCGCGCGCAGGCGGATCGCCTCGTCCGGGTCGCACTTGAGCGAGACCTTCAACGGTTCGGCGTCCAGGGCGGTGAGCGCGAAGACCTTTCCCACCACCTTGAAGACCGAGGTCTCCGGGTTGAAGGGGAACTCCTCCGTCACCGCGTTGAACTCCAGGCAGAACGCCCGCAGTTCGTGCCGCGACAGCGAACCGTCCCGGGAGGCGTTCACCGTGTCGTCGCCGGCTCGGCCGGCTCCGCGAGGACCGTCACGATCTTGTTCCGGCGGCCCGCCGGGGACTCCGCCGTCAGTCGCAGTGTGCGGCCGTCCGGCAGTTCCACCAGCGCGCTGGCACCGGCGATCGGCACCCGGCCGAGCGCCTTCGCGAGCAGACCGCCCACGGTCTCCACGTCCTCGTCGTCGAACTCGTCGAGCCCGTAAAGCTCCCCGAGATCGCCGATGTCGAGCCGGGCCGTGACCCGGTAGGAGTCGGTGCCGGTCTCCTCGACCGGCGGCAGCTCACGGTCGTACTCGTCCGTGATCTCGCCGACGATCTCCTCCAGGATGTCCTCGATCGTCACGATGCCGGCCGTGCCGCCGTACTCGTCGATGACGACGGCGACATGATTGCGCTCCTGCTGCATCTCCCGCAGCAGATCACCCGCGTTCTTCGTGTCCGGCACGAACGCCGCCGGGCGCATCGCGGTGGAGACCAGGTCGGCCTCGGAGTCGCGGTTGATGTGCGTCTTCCTGACGAGGTCCTTGAGGTAGACGATGCCGACGATGTCGTCCTCGTTCTCCCCCGTGACCGGGATCCGGGAGAAGCCGGAGCGCAGCGCCAGCGTCAGGGCCTGCCGGATCGTCTTGTAGCGCTCGATGCAGACCAGGTCCGTACGCGGGACCATGACCTCCCGCACCAGCGTGTCGCCCAGCTCGAAGACCGAGTGCACCATCCGGCGCTCGTCGTCCTCGATCAGCGACTCCTGCTCGGCGAGGTCCACCATCGCCCGCAGCTCGGCTTCGCTCGCGAACGGTCCCTTGCGGAAGCCCTTGCCGGGCGTGAGCGCGTTGCCCAGGAGGATCAGCAACTGCGGGATCGGGCCCATGATCCGGGCCAGCGGCAGCAGTACGTACGCCGCGACGGTCGCCGTGTTCAGCGGGTGCTGGCGGCCGATGGTGCGCGGTGAGACGCCCACGGCGACGTAACTCACGAGGACCATCACGCCGATCGCGACGAGCAGCGCGGCCCAGGTGTCGGAGAACTCCTCCAGGCAGACATACGTGACCAGCACCCCCGCCGCCATCTCGCACGCGACCCGCACCAGCAGCGCCACGTTGAGATACCGCGTCGGGTCGGCGGCGATCTGCGCCAGCTTGTCGGCGCCGCGCCGCCCGGAGCGCTCCGCCTCGGCGGCCCGGAACGTCGAGACACGGGCCAGCCCCGCCTCGGCGCAGGCCGCCAGCCAGGCGACGACGACGAGCGCGACCGCCCCGACGATCAGTTGCGCGATCACGAGACGGTCGGCGCGGGAGAGGGACCGGTCAGGCCCTGTTCGGCCCGCCAGCCGTCCACGATGGCCGCCTGGAGGCCGAACATCTCGGCCTTCTCGTCCGGCTCCTCGTGGTCGTACCCGAGGAGATGCAGCACGCCGTGGACGGTGAGGAGCTGAAGCTCCTCGTCCATGGAGTGCCGCGTCGGCGCCTCCTCGCCCTGGGTCTTCGCGACCTCCGGGCAGAGCACGACGTCACCGAGGAGCCCCTGCGGGGGCTCCTCGTCGTCCTTCACCGGCGGACGCAGCTCGTCCATCGGGAAGGACATGACGTCGGTCGGACCCGGGAGGTCCATCCACTGCATGTGCAGCTGCTCCATGGCGGCGGAGTCCACCACGATCACCGACAGCTCGGAGAGGGGGTGGATACGCATCCGCGTGAGCGCGTAGCGGGCGGCCCCGAGGATCGCCTGCTCGTCGACCTCGGTACCTGACTCGTTGTTGACGTCGATCGACATGGTGCGGTGTGACTCTCCCGGTTAGTGCCGCTGGTCGTGCCGCTGCTCAGTTGCTCAGCTGTGCGGTTCGTTGCCGTTGCGGCTGTCGTACTGCTCGTAGGCGTCGACGATACGGCCGACGAGCTTGTGCCGTACGACATCCTCGGAGGTGAGCCGGGAGAAGTGCACGTCCTCCACGTCGTGCAGGATGTCCTGCACCTGGCGCAGCCCGCTCTTCGTGCCGCCGGGAAGGTCGACCTGCGTCACGTCGCCCGTGATGACGATCTTCGAGTCGAAGCCGAGCCTCGTCAGGAACATCTTCATCTGCTGCGAGCTGGTGTTCTGCGCCTCGTCGAGGATGATGAAAGCGTCGTTCAACGTCCGGCCGCGCATGTACGCCAGGGGCGCCACCTCGATCGTGCCCGCCGCCATCAGCCGCGGGATCGAGTCGGGGTCGAGCATGTCGTGCAGCGCGTCGTAGAGCGGGCGCAGATACGGGTCGATCTTCTCGTACAGCGTGCCGGGCAGGAAGCCGAGCCGCTCCCCCGCCTCCACCGCGGGCCTGGTCAGGATGATCCTGGTGACCTGCTTGGACTGCAGGGCCTGCACGGCCTTGGCCATGGCGAGATACGTCTTGCCCGTACCCGCCGGTCCGATGCCGAAGACGATCGTGTGCTTGTCGATCGCGTCCACATAGCGCTTCTGGTTGAGCGTCTTGGGGCGGATCGTGCGGCCACGGCTGGAGACGATGTTCTGAGTGAGAACTTCGGCGGGTGTCTCGGGTCCGTCCGCGCCGCCGTTCTCGCTCGCCCTGAGCATGGCGATCGAGCGTTCCACTGCGTCCTCCGTCATCGGCTGACCGGTGCGGAGCACCAGCATCATCTCGTCGAACAGGCTCTGGATGAGAGCGACCTCGGCCGCGTCGCCCACGGCACTGATCTGATTGCCCCGGACATGGATGTCGGCGGCCGGGAACGCCTTCTCGATCACGCGCAGCAGCGAGTCACCGGAACCCAGGATCGTCACCATCGGGTGCTTGGCGGGGATGGTGAAGTGGGCTCGCGCCTGACCCGGCGCGGGGGTCGGAACTGTGGGTGTCTGAGTCATGGGCCGGCACTGTGGCCTGCACATACCTCCCGTTGCAGGGTTCTCGCCGCTCGACAACCTCTGGGTACCAGCGTACGACCCCGCACTGACAAGCCCGTAGGGCTTTTCCGCGCGCGTTCGTCCCGTCAGCCCACGACGCCGGTCAGCAGCCTCGCCGTACCCCCGGGAGCCTCCACCTGGAAGTGGTGGCTCCCGAGGTCGTCCAGCACGATGTCGAGGCGGTCCGCGTAGCGGTCGATCGCCTCCCGCGTCACCAGATCACGAATGGCGAACACGGTGATCGGCTGCTTCGTCTCGCGCAGCGCCGCGTCCATGTCCCAGCGCACCAGGCCCTCGATGGCCCGCAGACCGCCGGGCTGGCGCACCCTGACCATCTTCTGGAAGTAGGCGTCCTTGCGCGCCGGGTCGGTAGGCGCCGCGGCCTGCCGCGGCGACCGCGAGCGGCAGCTCGAAGCCATCCTGGAACGCGAACAGGGCCGGGGGCATCAGCCCCCGGCCCTGGAACACACCACGGACGCCGTGCTCGCGCCCCTCTACTACCGGGCCGTCTTCACCAACGCCCCTCTCACCCTCGACTGGGCGCGCGGCCTCGTCTCACACCTGCTGCCGGACTGACCGACAAGCCACTCCCCAGGCCCTGTCCGGCGACAGGACCTAGCGCCTCCTGACCTTCACCACGACCGGGTCGCCGGTGGAGCCGGTCGCCCGCTCCCCCTCGGCCGGGACGTACTCGGCCGTGAACGTCCTGTTGCCGACCGTGGTGTCCGACCTCAGGGTGTAGACCGCCTTGCCGGACCGTACGGGCGCGGTGGACAGCTTCTGCCCGCCCGACCGGAAGACCACGGTCCCGGCCGGCTCGGCCTTCGGGTCCAGCGTCACCTTGGCGGTGAGCCTGACCGGGTCCTTGGTGCCGTACCACTGCGAGTCATCCGATGCCTTGAGCTTCACCGAGGACGTCGCGGCCGGGGCCTCCTGCGCGCCCAGCATGGCGGGCGGCTGGTTATCCGCCCCGCGGCCCCAGTCGCTGCTCGCGCCGTCGGTGGTGAGCTTGAAGTTCACCGTGCCGGCGGAGAGCAGGTCGTGCTCCGAGATCCAGCTGCGCCCGGTCTTTTCGCCCGCGACGGTCAGCGTGTCGATGTACTGGATCGTCGACGCCTTCGCCCCCGGCGCGTTCAGGGTCAGCCGGGTGCCGTCGGGCCGCGTGATGACGGCCTTCGGGAACATCGGCGCGGAGAAGATGTAGTTGCCCGAGCCGGGCTGCGCCTCGAAGAAGCCCAGCATCGCGAACGCGGCCATCGCCGAGCTGGCACCGAGGTCGTCGTTGCCGGGAACGCCGTTGTACGTGTCGGTGTAGAGGGCCCGCTGGGCGCGGGTGACCGCGGACGTCTTCCAGGGGCTGTCCGTCCACGCGTACATCCAGGGGGCGTGGAAGTCGGGCTCGTTGTTCGGGTTGAACTCGAAGTGCCCGTTGTAGTCGATCGGCCCGGTCACCCAGTGCTTGGACGCCGCCGTCGAGACGTCGTCCTCGATCGCCGGGAAGGTGAAGAACGTGTCGAGCCGCTTCTCGGCCTCGTCGGCGCCGCCCATCAGCTCGAACAGGGCCTCGGGGTGCTGCTGGCCCAGCCACTGGTACTGCCAGGCGGTGCCTTCCTTGAAGCCCTTGCCGTTCACGACGGCGTCGGTCGGTACGAAACTGCCGTCGGCCGCGCGGACCTGCGGGAATCCGGTGTAGCCCTTGGACTCGGCGTCCGGATTCCAGATGTGCGCGAACTCGTCGCAGCGCGGGCGGAGTCGGTCCGCCTCCTCGTACTTCTTCAGACCGATGGCCATCGTGCCGAGCGCGCAGTCCGCGAGGGAGTATTCGAGGCCGATGGAAGCGGCCTCGTTCGCGCTCAGCTCGGCGGGAATGTAGCCCTTCTCGATGTACTGCGGGTTGAATTCACGCGCCTTGATGTTGGTGGCGGGCGGCGGTACCTCGTTGACGTTCTTCCACAGCGCGGCGAACAGCTTCTCGGAGAGTTCGTCGTCGAGCAGGCCGCGTGAGTAGAGGGTCACGATGAACGGGGTGACGGGGTCACCGCTGGTGGCATTCGTCTCGGCCTGACCGAGCGACCAGCGTGGCACCCAGCCGCCCTGTTCGTAGATCGCCAGGATCGAACGGGCGATATCCGTCGCGCGTTTGGGTTCGAGAAACGCGACAAGCTGATTCTGGGAACGGTACGTGTCCCACATCGACAGCATCTGGTAATAGTCGTCGCCCGGTGCGACCTTGTGCTTCTTTCCGTCGAAGCCCTGATAGGTGCCGTCCACGTCCTGGGCGACCGACGGGTGCAGCAGGCTGTGGTACAGCTCGGTGTAGAAGGTCTTCAGGTCCTCGTTCGAGTCACTGGAGACCCGTACGCTCCGGAGCTGCTTCTGCCACGCCTTGTGGGCGTCGGCGCGCACGGTGTCGAAGGACTTCAGCTTGTCCGCGGCGCCCTTCGACCCCTCGGAGCCCTTCGACCCCTTGGAGCCCGTGGACAGTTCGGCGACACGGTTCTTCTCCGCGCCCTCGACCGAGGTGTACGAGACGCCGGTGTGGGTGACGACCGGGGCCTTGCCGCCGGGTGCGAAGGAGATCACGGCGCCGCCGGTGGCCGCCGTACGCCCGGCGACCGGGACCTTCTCGCCGCGGTTCCAGGTGGCGACGCCGGCGATCGGCTCGGAGAGGGTCATGCTGAAGTGCAGGGTGTAGCGGCTCGGCCGGTCGGGCCCGCAGAACGAACCACTCGTCACGGAACCCTGGATCTTGTCACCGACCACCTTGACGTCGCTGGCGAACGTCTGGCCCCACACGTCCGTCACATTGACGATCAGCTTGCGGTCCTGCGCGCCCTTGTCATAGGTGAAACGGTCCACGCCGGTGCGGGTGGTCGACGTCAACTCGGCGCGGATGTTGTTCTTTTCGAGCGTGACGCCGTAGTAACCCGGCTTCGCCACCTCGGTGTCATGACTGAATTTCGACATGTTCGCCGTCAGGGAGGTGTCGGTCACGTCGCCCACGGTCGGCATCACACGTATCCAACTGCCCGCGGGGCAGCCGATACCGGAGAGATGCACCTGGCTGAAGCCCGTCAGCGTCGTCGCGTCGTAGTTATACGCGGCGTTTCCCACATTGGTGTCGGGACTGTTCTGCACCATGCCGAAAGGCATCGACGCCCCGGGGAACGTCATTCCCGAAGTGGTCGTGCCCACCATGGGATTGACATAGACGGTGGGGTCCGAGACCAAGGGCGGTGCGGCGCTCGCGGCCGGGGCTCCCAGCAGGCCCGCCGTCACCGCCGCCGCGACCGTTCCCACCGCCGTTCGCCAGCGTGTGCCGAATCTGGACATGTTGGACCCCTCCCGTTTGACAACGTTGTCTATCAGACACCTCGGATGTTTACAGGTGGTGTGGGGCAAGTCAATAGACCGCGCAGCGGCAACCGACGGTGCCGGCGCGGGTACCCGAGGTCGGCCGGAGCGCCCGAATCGCGGGTATCCGAGATCAGCCGGAGCGCCCGAAACCGATCGTCGGCACGGCCCTGCGCAGCGGCCACGGCCGGCTCGGCGCCGGCAACAGCCCCGTCAGGAAGGCGTATCGGCGCAGCGCCGCCGGATCCTGGTCCGACGACTCCTGGACGTAACTCCACCAGGCGGCGACCTCCGCCCAGCCGGGCGCCGACAGCGATCCGCCGAACTCCTGGACCGACAGCGCGGCCGTGAGTCCGGAGAAGGCGAGCCGGTCGGCGAGCGGCCAGCCGGCGAGCGTGCCGGTGACGAACCCGGCCACGAACACGTCGCCCGCGCCCGTCGGATCGAGCGCCTCCACGCCGATGGCCGGCACCTCGGCGGTGGCGCCGCTGGCGCTGTCCACCGCGTACGCCCCCTCGGCGCCCAGGGTCACGACCACCAGCGGCACCAGCTCGGCGAGCGCCCGCGCGGCGGCCCTGGGGCAGTCGGTACGCGTGTAGCGCATCGCCTCCTCGGCGTTGGGCAGGAACGCCTCGCAGTGCGCCAGGTCGGGAAGTCCGGCCAGGTCCCAGCGGCCGGTGTCGTCCCACCCCACGTCGGCGAAGACCCGCGCACCGTGCTCGGCGGCGCGGGCGACCCACCCGTCGCTGCGGCCCGGCGTGAGCGCGGCGACGGCGGCACGCGCGCGTGGCGGGCACTCGGGCAGGGCGCCCTCGGGCGGCGGCGCCTCGTGGCCGTGGGAGACCATCGTGCGCTCGCCCTCGTACGCCATGGAGACGGTGACCGGCGAGTGCCAGCCGGGGACGGTACGGGAGCGCGAGAGGTCGATGCCCTCGCCCTGCTCCAGGGCGTCCCAGCAGTACTCCCCGTAGTGGTCGTCGCCGAAGGCGGCCGCGAGCGACGTACGCAGCCCGAGACGGGCCAGCGCGCTGGCCATGTTGGCGATGCCGCCGGGGCTCGAACCCATGCCCCTGGCCCAGGACTCGGTGCCGCGCACGGGGGCGCTGGCGAGGCCGGTGAAGATGATGTCGAGGAAGACCGTGCCGGTCAGGTAGACGTCGCAGTCCGGGTCGTCCGGGGCGCGCAGGGCGCCCAAGGGGTCGACATGGGCGGTGTGCTCCTGCGGCGTTCCTTCACGTGGGGTCACGGTCGCGCTCCCGGATCGGCGTACGGATCCGGACAGTGTGCCCGATGGCACTGACAGTCGGCGTGAGGAGCGTGCCGGGCGGTCGGGTCACGTCGGTGACGGAGGGCAACCTCCGCGCCCGTCGGACGTCTCACACTGAAAGGGGGCATCATGAGCAACGAACATCAAATCGCCTTTTTCCTGCGGGAGTTGTCGGCGCCGCAGCCGTGGCGGCGGGCCGCCGCGGCCAAGGGGCTCGGCCGGACCGGAAGGGCCGGGGACGTGTCGGCGCTCGTCGCGGCGGGCGGAGATCCGGATCCCTCGGTCCGCGCCGCCGCCGCGCTCGGCCTCGGCCGCCTCGGCGCTCCCGGCGGGCCCGCCCACGGTGTCGGCACCGGCAACACCGCAAGCGCCACCGCCACCGGCGACTTACTGATCGGTCTGATGCGGGACGCCGACCCGCGCGTACGGCGCCGGGCCTCACTCGCCGCCGACCGGCTCGGGCTGACCGGCCCGGCCGTCACGGAGGCGTACGCGCGCCTGCTGCGGGACGAGGACCGGCACCTGCGGCTCAACGCGCTCGTCGCACTGAGGCGACTGGGGACGATCGGTGACATCGAGTCGGTGGTGCGGCTGCTGGGAGACCCCGAGAGCATGGTCTGGGGGCACGCGCGGATGCTGGTGTGGCGGCGGATGGACGACAAGGACGTCGGAGCGGAGCTTCTTCGCTCGGCGCGGCACGGAGCCGGCGCGGCCCGTGCCCGTGCGCTGGACATCCTGCCCGCCCGCTGCACGCCGCGGCTGTGGGACTCACTGATCGAGGGTCTGCGCGACCCGGCCCCGGAGGTGCGCCGGGCGGTGGTGAGCAGACTGGGCGGCGCCCCGAGGCGCGGAACCGCCGATCTGCTGCTCGCGCGCCTGGACGACGAACAGGACCCGGACGTCGCGCGTGCGCTGCTCGGGACCCTGGGAGAGCTGGGTGAGCACCGCGCCCTGCCGGCGGCGCGGCGCTGGATCGACCATCCCGAGCTGGGTCCGACCGTCGTGGACGCGCTGACCCGAATGGGCACTTCGGCCGCCGTACGGCTGCTGAGGTCCGTCCTCACGCGGTGGCCCTGCCACCCCGACCTGCGGGCGGCGGCGGCCGGGGCCGTCGGTGGGCTCGGCGACCGGCGGGACCTCGATCTCCTCCTTCCGCTCCTGCGGGACGAGGACATACGGGTACGGGCCGGGGCGCTGAACGGCCTTGGCCGACTGGGCCGGCTGGGCCGGCACCGGCTGCCCCGCCGGGACCGCGACAGGGCGGCGCGGGCACTGATGAACTGTCTGCTGACCGACCCGCAGGTGGCCCGGCAAGCCGGTCACGCGCTGACCGACTACCCCGAAGTCCTGCCGTCGATAAGGCTGTTGCTGGACGAACGGTCGGCGAACGCCGAGGTCCGCGCGGCGGCGCTGTCCCTGCTGGACGACCCGGACACGGCGGACGGGGCGCGCTTCGTGGCGCACCTGGACGACCCGGAGGAGGCCGTCCGCTACCAGGCCGTGCACGGCCTGGGCGAGTATCTGCGGGAGCACGGGGGCCCGCCGGCGGGCTCGGACGGGGCGATCAAGTCGCTGACCGCGCTCACGGACGACGCCTCGCGCCGTACCCGTGACGCGGCGGCCAGGGTGCTCGACGCGTGGAGACCGGTGGCCGCCCGCCCCTGAGACTGGCCGACGGCCCCCGCCGTGCGGGAAAGCGGCCGGGCCCCGGCGGATCAGCCGGAGCGCTTGGGCAGCGGTACGCGTACGAGGTCGGCCGCGACGGTCAGCTCGCCCTCGTAGCCGGCCGCCCTGGCCTGCCGCTCGAACTCCGCCGGGTCCCCGTAGCGCTGCGAGAAGTGCGTCAGTACGAGATGCCGTACACCGGCGTCCCGCGCCACCGTCCCCGCCTGACCGGCCGTCAGATGGCCGTGGTCGGCGGCCAGTTTCGCGTCCTCGTCGAGGAAGGTGGACTCGATGACCAGCAGGTCGCAGCCGTCGGCCAGCGCGTGCACCCCGTCGCACAGCCGGGTGTCCATGACGAACGCGAAGCGCTGGCCCCTGCGCTCCTCGCTGACGTCGGCGAGCGTCACCCCGCGCAGTTCGCCGTCCCGCTGGAGGCGCCCCACGTCGGGCCCCTCGATGCCGTGCGCGGCGAGGCGTTCCGGCAGCATCCGGCGGCCGTCGGGCTCGGTGATCCGGTAGCCGTAGGACTCGACGGGATGCGAGAGCTTGTGGGCCCGGAGGGTGTACGAGGCGGTCCTGGCGAGCACGCCGTCGGCGTCGACGGGCGCCTCGGTGATGCCGACGGTCTCGCGGTACGCCGTCGCGTACCGCAGCCTCCTGAAGAAGTGCTGTCCGCTCGCCGGGTAGTGCGCGGTGACCTCGTGCGGGACCCGGTCCAGGTTGACGCGCTGGATCACCCCGGCGAGGCCGAGGGAGTGGTCGCCGTGGAAGTGCGTGACGCAGATGCGGTTGATGTCGTACGCCGCGACTCCGGCGCGCACCATCTGGCGCTGGGTGCCGTCGCCTGGGTCGAAGAGGATGCCCTCGCCGTCCCAGCGCAGCAGATACCCGTTGTGGTTGCGGTGCCGGGTGGGGACCTGGCTGGCGGTGCCCAGGACGACGAGCTCTCGTACGGACAAGGTGTCGGCCGCCTACCCGGGGGGCCAGTTGAGGCCGCGCCCGCCCAGGACGTGGGCGTGCGCGTGGAAGACGGTCTGGCCGGCGCCGCTGCCGGTGTTGAAGACGATCCGGTAGCCGCTGCCCGCGGTCTTGTCCTCGGCGGCGACCTCGGCGGACTCGCGCAGGAGGTCGGCGGCGATCTGCGGCTCGGCGGCGGCGAGCGAGGCCGCGTCCGGGTAGTGGACCTTGGGGATCACCAGCACATGGGTGGGGGCCTGCGGGTTGATGTCCCTGAAGGCCACGGTGGTGTCCGTCTCGCGTACGACGGTGGCGGGCACCTCCCCGGCGACGATCTTGCAGAACAGGCAGTCGGCCTGTCGTTCTCCCGCCATGGTCCGGGTCTCCTCATCGGTCGGCCGGTCGCCCCTGGTCACTTCCGTACGGAGGCGTGCTTCCGTACGAGGGCATGCTATCCGCCCGCCGGGCCCCCGCGATCAGGACCAGCGGCCGGTGCGGCCCAGCAGCAGCGCGGCGGCGGCCGTGCCGGCGGTGGAGGTGCGCAGGACGGTGCGGCCGAGCCGGTACGGGGTGGCCCCGGCGTCGGCGAACAGCGCCAGCTCGTCCGGGGAGACGCCGCCCTCGGGGCCGACGACGAGCACGATGGCTCCGGTGCCGGGGAGTTCGGCGGTGGCCAGCGGTCGGCTGCCGTCCTCGTGCAGGACGGCGGCGAAGTCGGCCGCCGCCAGCAGCGCCGCGACCTCTTTGGAGGACATGGCCTCCGCGACCTCGGGGAAGCGGAGCCTGCGGGACTGCTTGCCCGCCTCGCGGGCGGTGGCGCGCCATTTGCCCAGGGCCTTGGCGCCTCGTTCGCCCTTCCACTGCGTGATGCAGCGCGCGGCCTGCCAGGGCACGATCGCGTCGACGCCGGTCTCGGTCATCGTCTCGACGGACAGTTCGCCCCGGTCGCCCTTGGGCAGCGCCTGGACCACGGTGATACGGGGCGCGGGCTCGTCCTCCGTACGAAGGCCGCCGACCGCCACGTCCAGCCGGTCCTTGCCGTGGACGGCGGCGACCGTCCCGTAGGCCCCGGTGCCCGCGCCGTCGGTCAGGACGACCTCCTCCCCCACGCGCAGCCTCCTTACGGAGACGGCGTGGCGGCCCTCGGGGCCGTCGAGCGTGACGGTGCCGGGCCGCAGGGCACCGGGGGTGTCGACGACGAAGACAGGTGCGGTCATGAGGCGTTTCCCAGGGTCAACGAGGCGCGGGCGGCTTCGAGTTCGTCGACGAGGACGTCGACGAGCTGTCCGGCGGGCAGATCACGGGCCATCCGGTGGCCCTGGCCGGCCCACAGGGCCATGCCCTGGGGGTCGCCGACCTTGGCGGCGGCCTTGCGCAGTCCGGCGGTGAGGTGGTGCACCTCCGGGTACGCGGGCGGGGCGTAGGGGCCGTGTTCGCGCATGAAGCGGTTGACGAGACCGCGCGCGGGCCGGCCGGAGAAGGCGCGGGTGAGTTCGGTGCGGGTGAACAGCGGGTCGGTCATGGCGTGTTTGTGGAGGGCGTGGGCGCCGGACTCGGGGCAGACGAGGAAGGCGGTGCCCAACTGGGCGGCGTCGGCGCCCGCGGCGAGGACGGCGGCGATCTGCGCGCCGCGCATGAGCCCGCCGGCCGCGATGACCGGCAGCCGTACGGAGTCCCGTACCTGCGTGACGAGCGACAGCAGCCCGATACCGGCGCCGTCGGTGGCGGGGTCGTCGCGGTGCGTGCCCTGGTGGCCGCCGGCCTCGACGCCCTGGACACAGACGACGTCGGCGCCCGACCACTCGGCGGTCTGGGCCTCCTCGGGCGTGGTCACCGTGACGACGGTGAGGGTGCCGACGCGGGTGAAGGCGTCGAGGGTGGTGGGGGTGGGGCAGCCGAAGGTGAACGACACGACCGGGACGGGATCGTCGAGGAGTATGGCGAGTTTGGCCTCGTACCCGTCGTCGTGACCGGCGTCGGGGTCGCCGAGCGGGGTCCCGTACCAGCCCGCCTCGCCGGCGAGCTGTTCGCGGTACACCTCCACGGCGGCGTGGTCGTCGTGGTGCGGCTGCGGCATGAACAGATTGATCCCGAACGCAGCTCCGCCGAGCCCCCGGAGCTGTTTGACCTCCTGGTACATCCCGTCGGCCGTCTTGTACCCGGCGGCGAGGAAGCCGAGCCCCCCGGCCTCACCGACGGCCGCGACCAGCTGCGGGCACGACGCGCCGCCGGCCATGGGAGCCTGCACGATCGGATACCGGCAGATGTCGGTCAACACGGAGGACATGCACGCATGGTGCCATGTCGCCCGTGGAGCATTGGTGCCGGTTCGTCGTCAGGCGCCGTACGGGCCGGAAAGCAGCCCGTACGGCGCCTGAGGACACCGTGCCTAACGGCCGTTGAACGCGTCCTTCAGCCTTGAGAAAAGCCCCTGTTGACCCGGTTGAAACTGGCCGGTGGGCCGTTCCTCGCCCCTGAGCTTCGCCAGCTCTCGCAGCAACCGCTCCTGCTCCGGGTCGAGTTTCGACGGGGTCATGACCTCGACATGGACGATCAGGTCGCCCCGGCCACCGCCCCGCAGATGCGTGATGCCACGGCCGTGGAGCGGGATCGACTGGCCCGACTGGGTGCCCGGACGGACGTCGATGTCCTCGACGCCGTCCAGTGTCTCCAGCGGACACTGCGTGCCCAGCGAGGCGGCCGTCATCGGGATGGTCACCGTGCAGTGCAGATCGTCGCCGCGCCGCTGGAACACCGCGTGCGGCAGCTCGTGGATCTCGACGTACAGGTCACCCGCCGGACCACCACCGGGCCCGACCTCGCCCTCGCCGGAGAGCTGGATACGGGTGCCGTTGTCGACGCCCGCCGGGATCTTGACCGTGAGCGTACGGCGTGACCGGATCCGGCCGTCGCCCGCGCACTCGGGGCAGGGGGTCGGCACGACCGTACCGAAGCCCTGGCACTGCGGGCACGGCCGCGACGTCATGACCTGGCCCAGGAAGGACCGCGTGACCTGCGAGACCTCGCCGCGACCGCGGCACATGTCGCAGGTCTGCGCGGAGGTGCCGGGTGCGGCGCCCTCGCCCGAGCAGGTCGTACAGACGACCGCCGTGTCGACCTGGATGTCCTTGGTGGTGCCGAAGGCCGCCTCGTTGAGGTCGATCTCCAGCCGGATCATCGCGTCCTGGCCGCGCCGCGTGCGCGACCTCGGGCCACGCTGCTGCGACGTCCCGAAGAACGCGTCCATGATGTCGGAGAAGTTGCCGAAGCCACCGGCCCCGAAGCCGCCCGCGCCACCGCCCGCCTGTGAGAGCGGGTCGCCGCCGAGGTCGTAGACCTGCTTCTTCTGCGGGTCCGACAACACCTCGTACGCGGCGTTGATCTCCTTGAAGCGCTCCTGCGTCTTGGGATCGGGATTGACATCCGGGTGCAGCTCGCGGGCGAGCCTGCGGAATGCCTTCTTGATCTCGTCCTGTGATGCGTCGCGGCGTACGCCGAGTACGGCGTAGTAGTCCGTGGCCACTTACGACTCCGCCAGGATCTGTCCGACGTAACGTGCCACTGCGCGTACCGCTCCCATCGTTCCGGGGTAGTCCATGCGGGTCGGTCCGACCACGCCGAGTTTGGCGACTGCCTCGTCGCCCGAACCGTAGCCGACCGCGACGACGGACGTGGAGTTGAGGCCCTCGTGGGCGTTCTCGTGCCCGATTCGTACGGTCATGCCCGAGTCCTCGGCCTCGCCGAGCAGCCTGAGGAGCACGACCTGCTCCTCAAGTGCCTCCAGCACCGGCCGGATCGTCAGGGGGAAGTCGTGCCCGAAGCGCGTCAGATTGGCGGTGCCGCCGATCATCAGCCGTTCCTCGGTCTCCTCGACCAGTGTCTCCAGCAGCGTCGCCAGGACCGTGGACACCGTCCCCCGGTCCTCCAGGTCGAAGGATTCGGGCAACTCCTGCACCAGCAGCGGCACATCGGAGAACCTGCGCCCCACGACCCGGGCGTTGAGCCGGGCCCGCAGATCCGCCAGCGACGTGTCGCCGAACGGCACCGGACAGTCGATCATGCGCTGCTCGACCCGGCCGGTGTCGGTGATCAGCACCAGCATCAGCCGCGCGGGGGCCAGCGAGAGCAGTTCCACATGCCGCACCGTCGAGCGGGTCAGCGAGGGGTACTGCACGACCGCGACCTGCCGGGTCAGCTGCGCGAGCAGCCGCACCGTACGGCCCACCACGTCGTCCAGGTCGACGGCGCTGTCGAGAAAGTTCTGGATGGCCCTGCGCTCCGGCGCCGACAGGGGCTTGACGCCCGCCAGCCGGTCGACGAAGAGCCGGTAGCCCTTGTCCGTCGGAATACGCCCCGCACTCGTGTGGGGCTGGGCGATGAAGCCCTCGTCCTCCAGGACCGCCATGTCGTTACGGACGGTGGCCGGGGAGACACCGAGCTTGTGCCGCTCGGTCAACGCCTTGGAGCCGACGGGCTCCTCGGTGCCGACATAGTCCTGGACGATGGCGCGCAACACCTCAAGCCTGCGTTCGCTCAGCATCGCGCACACCTCCAGCTCTGGGTCCTCGGATCCGGCCTGGCACTCGATGCGTAGGAGTGCCAGCATTCCCCGGCCCAGTGTACGGCCGTGAGGTACGCCCCTAGCAAGGCCGACCGGTCACGCTACCGCGCGGCACCGCGCCCGCCCCACCGATAGCGTCGCCGTATGGACGTCCGTTGGGAAGAGCACGGCTGGGAACGGATCGCACCGGGAGTCGGCAGGCGGAGACTGCCTGGCTGGGATGCGACGGTCGGCCTCGTCGTCGGCGAGGACGCCGTCCTTCTGTACGACACGGGCTCGACGCTCCGTGAGGGCGCGGAGATCCGCGCGCAGGCGCAGGCACTGTGCGGCGGCCGGCGCGTGACACACATCGCGCTCAGCCACCCCCACTTCGACCATGTCCTGGGCACGGCGGCGTTCTCGGGCACCCAGGTCTACGGCGCGGTGGGCCTGGCGGAGCTGCTGCTCCGCGACCGCGAGAGCCTGCGCGCCTCGGCCGTACGGCACGGGGTGTCCGCCGCCGAGGCCGCCTCCGCGGTGGACGCGCTGGTCGTGCCGCACCACCCGGTGTCGGGCGAGTGGACGCTCGACCTCGGCGGGCGACAGGTACTTCTCGCCAATGTCGGCCCGGGGCACTCCGGGCACGATCTGGCGCTGCTCGTCCCCGGCGACCGGGAGGTCGTCTTCTGCGGCGACCTGGTCGAGGAGTCGGGCGAGCCGCAGGCCGGCGACGACGCGATCCCGGCGCGCTGGCCGGCCGCGCTGGACCGGCTGCTGGCGCTGGGCGGGGAGGACGCGGTGTACGTTCCCGGCCACGGCGCGGCCGTCGACGCGGCGTTCGTACGGGCGCAGCGGGGCGCGCTGGCCGCGCGTTTCGGCACGACGTAGCCCCCTCGTGGCGCGGGCCCCGTTATCGTCTGCGGATGCGCAGTTACAGCCCCGATCTGACCCCGCCCTGGAAGCGTTCGAAGCCGGTGCCCGAGGTGCCCGCCGAACCGGATCTGGTGGTCGAGGAGGTGTCGACGGGCTTCTGCGGCGCGGTGATCCGCTGCGAGAAGACGGCCGAGGGCCCCACGGTCACCCTGGAGGACCGCTTCGGCAAGCACCGGGTGTTCCCGCTGGTGGAGCGGGGGTTCATGCTCGAAGGCCGGGTGGTCACCCTGGTCCGGCCCGCCGCCGCCGGCCCGGTCCGGCCCGCCCGTACGGCCTCCGGCTCGGTCGTTGTCCCGGGCGCGCGGGCGCGGGTCGCCCGTGCGGGGCGTATCTACGTGGAGGGGCGGCACGACGCGGAACTGGTCGAACGGGTCTGGGGCGACGACCTGCGCATCGAGGGCGTGGTCGTGGAGTACCTGGAGGGCATCGACGACCTCCCGGCGATCGTCGCGGAGTTCGGCCCGGCACCGGACGCGCGCCTCGGCGTCCTGGTGGACCACCTGGTTCCCGGCTCCAAGGAGTCCCGCCTCGCCGAGCGGGTGACGGGTGACGACGTCCTGATCGTGGGCCACCCGTACATCGACGTCTGGGAGGCGGTGAAGCCGTCGTCGGTGGGCATCCCGGCGTGGCCGACGGTGCCGCGCGGCCAGGACTGGAAGACGGGGGTGTGCCGGGCCCTGGGCTGGCCGGAAAACACCGGTGCGGCGTGGCAGCGGATCCTGTCCTCGGTCCACTCCTATCGGGACCTGGAGCCGGCGTTGCTGGGGCGGGTGGAGGAACTGATCGACTTCGTGACGGAGCCGGGGTCTGACTGACCGGGTTGGTCTTGTGCCGGTGCCGCGCCTGCGGGCCGGTTTCGTCCTCAAGCGCCGGACGGGCTGGGTGGGTTGCGGTGGTGGCCGGGTGCCACTCCGGGGTCATGGCCGGACGGCATGACTTACGCCGCGTGCACGGCTCGTTGGACCCGGGGGAACCGGCATTTCCACGCGGCACAAGTCAGCCTGAGTGTCCGACCACGACCCCTGCGCGTCCCCCTCCCAACCCGCGGGAAGGGGTCACGGGGTGGCTTGTACCGGTG